>NZ_JBEPNF010000017.1:0-81749 GCF_040546085.1 Arthrobacter sp. UYEF21 | reverse complement strand
CAGGATGGCATGACCCGGCAAATTCAACCAATTCAATACAATAAATTGGTATCAACAAACTTGGCACACTATTGAGTTCTCAAACAACAGACACATTCAAATACTCTTCGAAACAATTCAGTAAATGAATTCTTTTGTTTCGTTTTTCTTCGCTGCGATGTTTATACTTTAGTTGATTCAGGTTTACTTTGCAAATCCCGGTTATTTTCCGGATATTCACTCAATAAGCTGAATCCACCCAGCAAAAATCGAAACTTTCCATCGATCGCGCTTCGCACATGATGAATAGCTTCTCATTTGAAGGGGGTTTTGTCGCCACTCAGCGGCGGCGACTCAGAAAACAATACACGCTCCCCCGCTGCCGTGCAAATTGGCTGCGGAGAAGCGTGCATTGACAGGAATGGCGACTATGGGACCAGGACTTCCACGGTGGCGAGGTTCTTTTTCCCGCGGCGCAGCAACAGGTACTGCCCATGCAGCAGTTCCTCTTCGGAGATGACAGCCTCCGGGTCTGACACCTTCTCGTTGTTTACGTATGCACCGCCTTCGCTGACCGTGCGCCGGGCGGCAGACCTGCTGTCTGACAGACCGGAAGCCACCAGCAGGTCAACGATCCCGAGGCCGTCCACCTGGATCCGGGCGGAGGGAAGCTCCGATGTGGCTGCTTCCAGGGTGGGCCTGTCCAGTGCGGTCAGGTCACCATTGCCAAAGAGGGCAGCCGAGGCAGCGATGACCTTCTCGGTTGCTTCCACGCCATGAACCAGCGACGTGACGTCGAACGCCAGCTTCCGCTGGCCCTCCCGGGCGTACGGCCGCTCTGCCACGGCAGCGGCGAGCGATTCGATCTCGGCGCGGTTCAGGAACGTGAAGACCTTCAGCCGGTCCACCACATCAGCGTCTGCGGTGTTGACCCAGAACTGGTAGAAGGCGTACGGGCTGCACATGCCGGCGTCGAGCCAGATCGCGTTTCCTTCGCTCTTGCCGAACTTGGTGCCGTCGGAGTTGGTGATCAGCGGCGTGCCCAGGGCGTGGACACCGATGCCCTCCACCTTGCGGATCAGTTCGGTGCCGCTGGTGAGGTTGCCCCACTGGTCTGAGCCGCCGGTCTGCAGCATGCAGCCGTAGTCGCGGAACAGCTGCAGGTAGTCCATGCCCTGCAGGATCTGGTAACTGAATTCCGTGTAACTGATGCCCTCGTCAGAGCTGAGGCGGGAGGCCACTGCATCCTTGCGGAGCATTGTGCCCACACGGTAGTGCTTGCCGATTTCACGCAGGAAATCAATGGCGCTCAGAGGTGCCGTCCAGTCAAGGTTGTTGACCATGCGAGCAGCGTTGGCGCCGTCGAAGCTGAGGAAGCGGCGGACCTGTGCCTGAAGGTATCCCACCCACTCATTCACGGTGTCCTTGGTGTTCAGCGTTCGCTCGGCAGTGGGCCGCGGGTCACCGATAAGCCCGGTGGAACCGCCTACCAGTCCAAGCGGCTTGTGGCCGGCCAATTGAAGACGGCGCATCACTAGGAGCTGGACCAGGTTGCCCAGGTGCAGGCTGGGTGCGGTGGGGTCGAACCCACAGTAATAGGTGACCGGCTCACCGGCGAGGAGCTTTTCGAGTTCCGCTTCGTCGGTGGAGACGTGGATCAGGCCGCGCCATTTCAGCTCCTGCCAGATGTTGGCGAAGGAGGGGTCGTTCTGCTGGGATTCGAGATCGTTGAGTTCTGACACGACATCTAAGTTAGCAGGATCAACAACGCCCGGCGCCGTCATGAACGGCGCCGGGCGTCAGGAGTGCAAAAGACCTGTCGGCTTACTCTTCGATGCCCGCCGGAATACCTTCTGCAGCGATCAACCGAAGCCGCTGGGTGGGGCGGGTCATGGCCACGTACAAGTCACCCACCCGGCCGTGCTCGTGGTTGAGCATTTCGGACGGTTCCAGCACCACAACGCCGTCGAACTCCAGGCCCTTGGCCTCGCGCGGACTGATGACCACTATGTCCTGCTCATAGCTGCCCGCTCCGTTGCCGATGCGGCGGCCGTAGATGGCGCGGAGGGCTGAGGCGGCGGCAGGCAGAAGGTCACCGTCGGCGATAACCGCCAGGAGGCCGCCGTCGAGCGCTTCCAGTTCTTCGGGGAGCACCTCCACGAGGCGGCTGACCACCTGCCCGCGATCCACTTTGTCGATAAACGGCGACCAACGCCCCTCCCGAACGGCCTTCGGCACGGACACAACGAGTCCGGCTGCGTTGGCCATCCGGGCGGCAGCTTCGGCTATCTGGGACGGAGTACGGTAGTTGACCGTCAGCTCCTCCAACTGCCAGCGGTCACCGAACATGGGTGCCAAAGCACCCTGCCATGAATTGGCTCCGGCGACCGAACTCGTCTGGGCGATGTCCCCCACGATCGTGAAGGACTTCAGCGGGCAACGGCGGACCAGGAGCCGCCACTGCATCGGCGAGAGTTCCTGGGCCTCATCCACCACGATGTGCCCGAACGCCCACGAGCGGTCAGTGGTAGCACGCTCGGCGGCGGTCTGCCGGTTCTCGCGCTCCTGGTTCTGATCGGCCAGTTCCTCCGCAGTGATGAGGACATCGACACCCATATCCCCCATGTTCACCAGCGTCTGTTTGGCGTTGGCGAGGTCGCGGGCGCGGTCATGCTCCTGCTGGGCCAGCCCGCGGCCCGCCGCCGGATCGAGCTCACCAAGGAGTTCGGCCGCTTCGTCCAACAGCGGGACATCCGCCTCGGTCCAGGGCGCATTCGCCGGCCGCAGCAGCAGCGACTGCTCTTTGAGGTTCAGGTGCGGTGTGCAGGCCGCCAGTACGGCGGGCTTGCTCAGGAGTTCAGTAATCAGCTTCTCCGGAGTCATGGGCATCCAGCACAGATTCAGCGCGATCCGGACATCACGGGCCGTGCGGACGTCCTCGGCCAGGTAGGAGCGGTCGGCGTTGTTGCCGATGCTCCCGGCCTCCACCAGATCCGTCATCTGCTCCGTCAGCTCACGAAGGAGGATTTTGACGAACGTCAGGCGTGCCTCGTTGTGGGGCTTGCCGGTGGACCGGGCACGTTCGCGTGCACGGCTTACCTGCCGGGGTGTCAAGATGAGCTTGCGGCCGTCGACCTCCAGGATGCGGTCCTCAGCCGGGATCCGCTGCCGGTTCGCGACTGCGTTGGCTACAACCTTCGTCATCTCCAGCCGCCCCTTGATGGCCGCGACGTCCGCCTCAGGCTCAGCCACGGCGTGAATTCCCGGCATCAGGCGCCCCACGCTGGCCATGACCACGCCGGTCTCACCGAGGGAGGGCAGCACACGTTCGATGTACTTCATGAACGACGACGACGGCCCCACCAGCAGCACACCGGCAGTCTTCAGCCGCTCCCGGTGCGTGTAGAGCAGGTACGCGGCGCGGTGCAGCGCCACAGCGGTCTTGCCCGTGCCTGGACCACCCTGCACCACGAGGGCGCCGGAGATGGAGGATCTGATGATGCGGTCCTGCTCGGACTGGATGGTGCCGACAATGTCCGACATCCGGCCGGTGCGTTTGGAGTCCAGCGCCGCCAGCAGCGCTCCTTCGCCCTGCAGCGAGGCGTTGTCCGCCAGCATCCCGGCGTCCAGGACATCGTCCTCGATGGCTTTGACTTCACGGCCCTGGAGGATGAGGTGCCGCCTGCGCCGGACGCCCTGCCGGTCAAACGCCGTTGCCTGGTAGAAGTGGCCGGCCTCGGGCGCGCGCCAGTCCACCATGAGCCGCTGCAGATCATCGGTAGCCAGGCCGATACGGCCGATGTACTGGGCCTCACCCGAATCCAGGTCCAGGCGGCCAAAGACCAGCCGGTCATCCACCGCATCGAGCTGCGCCAGGCGGTCCTCGTAGAGTGAGGCAAAAGCGTCACGTTCGGAAACGTTCTGCATGGTGCCCACGGCACCGGCCCGGCGGACCTGCGCCAACTGCGTGCGCTTTTCCTCACGAAGCTCTTCGAGCCGCGCATACAAGCCAGCAACATAATCGCGTTCGTGGGCCAAATCGGCGTCGAGCATTAAACGTTTCCCCTATCGCAAAAGACAGACCGTCCATTCTACAACCATTTCGGTTAACGCGCCCGCCTGCCCCCTCGCCCCGGATGTCATCCACTGTTCACTTTTTATACCCAAGGCCTAGCTACCGGCGGTGCAGTCTATGCGGGCCGGACCTTCGCGGCCTTGTACCGGGACACGGTGCAATCCCCCGGCAGCCAGAACCGCCAGGGATAGTCGGCGGAACCGCCGTCGCCGGAGACTCCCACCCTGGGCCCGGAACTGAAGGCCGGCGCCCGCACCGGGAGTCGCAGTTCGAACGGCTCCGCGAGCGCGTCGCGTCCGCTGTCGGCAGTGGTGAGGGCCAGGGCTGTGGCGAGCCGCGCGGGACCGCTCGCCAGGTCCATTGCCGATTTCGACGTCGGCCGCCGCACCAGCGCCAGGTGCCGTCCCTCCACCACCTCGCCCGCGCGCAGCAGGACGGCAGACGCCGTTCCCGCGGGGCCGCAGACGATGTTGGCGCAGTAGTGCATCCCGTACGTGAAGTACACGTAGAGGTGACCGGCCGGGCCGAACATGGGGGCGTTACGGGCGGTTTGACCCCGGAAAGTATGCGACCCGGGATCCGGGTGCAGAGAGTCGCCGGGGCCCATGTAGGCCTCCACCTCGGTGATCCGCACGGCGACGGTGCCTTCCTGGCTGGCGTGGCTCAATACCGATCCCAGCAGCAGCGGTGCGATGCCCCGCGCATCACCGGCCAGCAGGTCGCGGAGCTGCTCCGGGGACTGCCCCGGTCCCACGTGAGTGCTGCTGACGGTCATGGACTGACTCTACCGAACACTGACGGCCATGTCCGATTTCCGCTAGCAGGCCCGGCGTCCGGCTGGCAGGATAGGGGGATGGACTTCTGGCAGCGCTACCGTGCGATTGACGCGCGGGAAACCCGTTTCGACGGACAGTTCTACACCGCTGTCCGCACCACCGGGATTTACTGCCGTCCATCCTGCCCGGCCCGGACCCCCAAGGCAGCCAACGTCACCTTCTACGAAACGTCCGCAGCAGCGCACGACGCCGGCTACCGGGCCTGCAAGCGATGCCTCCCCGAGGCGGTTCCGGGTACGCCGGCGTGGAACGTCAGGCAGGACTTGGCCGGCCGGGCGATGCGCCTGATCAACGACGGTGTCATCAACCGGGACGGGGTGGAAGGTTTGGCCTCGCGGTTGGGGTACTCGGCACGCCAGCTGAACCGGATCCTCAGCCACGAACTCGGCGCGGGCCCGCTGTCCCTGGCCCGGGCCAGCCGTGCGCAAACGGCATGCACCCTGCTGGTGTCCACGTCCATGAAGCTGGCGGACATCGCCTTCGCGTCCGGGTTCAGCAGCGTCCGGCAGTTCAACGACACCATGGTTGAGGTCTTCGCCATGACTCCCACCGCCCTGCGCGCCACTGCGCGGCATCACCCGCCCGGCACCGGCGCCACGGCTTTGACGCTGAGCCTGCCGTACCGCGAACCCTTCGATCCGGGCGTCTTTGCCTTCCTCGCGGTGCGGGCCCTCCCGGGGATCGAGGCGGGGACACCGACGTCGTACTCACGTACGTTGCGGCTCCCCCACGGTGATGCCCGCTTTAGCGTGAATTACGACGACGGCGCGTCGGGGCGGCCGCTGACCCTCACCATCGGTGCGGTGGACCTCCGCGACCTGCCGGCCCTGCTGAGCAGGGTACGCCGGCTCTTCGACCTCGACTCCGACCCGGTGGCGATCGACAATGCATTGGCTGCGGATCCCCGACTGGCGGTTTCGGTGGCACGCGTTCCGGGCATCAGGATGCCCGGCGCCGTGGACCCGCAGGAGCTTCTGGTCCGGGCCATGATCGGGCAGCAAATCACGGTGGCCGCAGCCCGGACGGCGCTGACGCAACTGTCCGTTGCCGGCAGCCCCAGCCTGGTTCCGGCCGAGGGGCTTGACCTGTTGTTTCCCACGGCAGCCGAGATCGCAGGCGCGGGCTACTCGCTCCTGCGAGGTCCGCAACGGCGGATCGACGCCCTGCGTTCCGCCGCGTCTGCCCTCGCCGGCGGCGAGCTGGATTTCGGTTATGGTGATGATCTGCAGGGGCTGGAAGCCAAACTGCTGCCGCTTGCCGGGGTGGGTCCGTGGACTGTGGGCTACGTGGCCATGCGGGTCCTCGGCGCCCCGGACGTCTTCCTGGCCAATGACGCTGCGGTGCGTAACGGCATCCGGGCCCTCGCCATGGACGCTGCAAACCCGCGCACGGCAAGCCCGCACACGGTAAGCCCGGGAGCCGCCGTCCAGGGGTTCGGCATCCCGGCGCCGGACTTCCGCGAAGTCAGCCCGTGGCGGTCCTACGCCACCATGCACGTGTGGCGCGCCGCGGCTGCGCCGAAGGCCCCTGTGCGTGAACAAAACGTTCCAGAGAAAGCGATGCAATGAAAGCCCAACTGCTGACCGCGCCCACACCGGACGGCCCATTCACCATCCTCGCGCAGGACGGCGTGGTGCTGGCCTCCGGCTGGACCGCCGAACCCGGTGAGCTGACCGGGCAGATCCACCCGGAACTGCGTCCGGGTGACGTGGAGGCGGTGACTGATCTGGGTCCGATTTCCCGGGCAGTGGAAGCTTTCTACGCCGGGGACCCCGCACCGGCCATGGCCGTTCCCGTGCTGCAGAAGTCCGGGCCGTTCCGGTCGCATGCCTGGGATGTGCTTCGGACGGTGGCGGCCGGAGCGCCGGTGACGTACACCGAGTATGCGGATCTGTCCGGAAAACCGAAGGCGGTCCGGGCTGCTGCCAGCGCGTGTGCCTTCAATGCCGCGGCCTTGTTTGTGCCGTGCCACCGCGTCATCCGCACTGACGGTTCCCTGGGCGGATTCCGCTGGGGCCTGGCCATCAAGGAGAGCCTGCTCGCCCGGGAGGCAAAGGAAAGCCTGCTGGCCCGCGAAGCGGTATAACGCTTACCGCACTTCGGGAGGTCCGGCAGGCCAGGCCAGCAATTCCGGCAGGTCGGAGGTGTAGGGCATCCGGTGCGGGGGCAGTCATGGCGCCCACCCTAACCTTCCGGGATTCCGTCCGGGCCGAAGCGGTGCCGGATGTGCCGCCGGTCGTGGCGCGCCTGCCAGAACTCCAGTTCCGTCGGCCTGACCGCATAGAGCTGCCAGTCGGGATTGTGGCTGCCGTCTGCTGCGGGCCGCGCCCGCCAGTCTGCCGCCGACGCTTCAGCGGACAGCTCAACCACCGGGCCGGCCACGCGAACCTGCCGGCCCTGCTGCGGCCAGTAGAAGTTCAGGGCCGCGGCGGGGTTGACCGAGAGTTCCCGGCCTTTCCGTGAGGTGCGGGACGTGGCGAAATGCCAGCCGTCGTCGTCGATGTCCTTAAGGATAAGCATCCTGGCGGACGGCTGGCCGTTGACGTCCGCGGTGGCCAGGCTGCAGGCGTGAGGTTGCATCACCCCGACAGCCAGGGCCTCCGCCAGCCACAATTTGAACAGCGCCACCGGATCGGCGGGCGCCGTGGCGGGGTCGAAGTCCGGCAGGTCGGCGGGAAAATCAGGCAGCGCCCGGAGGTGGCTGCGGAAGGCGTTGCTCATGGCGCAATGGTAGCGGGAGCGTTTTGCGGTTTACACACAACGCTCTCTCAGTCGATGCATGAATATCGCCAACGCTCTCTCACGTTCTTGAGGATAGTGAGAGAGCGTTGGCCAGAAACCCGCATCAAGTGAGAGAGCGTTTGACTACTGGGCCGCGTACTCGCGCACGCCGGCGAGCTCGCCCTCAAGGGCAAGCATCTGGCGTTCGACGGCGGCCGGTGCGGTGCCGCCTTGGGAGTTGCGGCTGTTCAGCGACCCCTCAGTGGACAGGACCGTGCGGACCTCCGGAGTCAGGTGCGCCGAGATGGCCGCGTACTCCTCATCCGTCAGGTCCCACAGTTCAACATCCCGGCTTTCGGCCTGCTTGACCGCCGCGCCCGAGAGCTCGTGGGCCTCGCGGAACGGCACGCCCTGCCGGACCAGCCATTCGGCGATGTCCGTGGCCAGCGCGAAGCCCTGGGGTGCCAAGGCTTCCATCCGCTCCGTGTTGAACTTCAGCGTGGCGACCATGCCCGAAACAGCCGGAAGCAGCAGCTCCAGAGTGTCGGCGGCGTCGAAGACCGGCTCCTTGTCCTCCTGCAGGTCGCGGTTGTACGCGAGCGGCAGTCCCTTCAGCGTCGCCAGCAGCCCGGTCAGGTTGCCGATCAGGCGCCCCGCCTTGCCGCGGGCCAGCTCCGCCACATCCGGGTTCTTCTTCTGCGGCATGATCGAGGAGCCCGTGGAGTAGGAATCGTGCAGGGTGACGAAGGAGAACTCCTTCGTGGCCCACAGGATTACTTCCTCCGAAACGCGGGACAGGTCAACGCCGATCATGGCCGTGATCCAGGCGAACTCGGCGAAGACATCGCGGGAGGCGGTGCCGTCGATCGAGTTGTGGGTTGCGGAGAAGAAACCGAGGTCTGCCGCCACGGCCTCCGGGTCCAGTCCCAGCGAGGAGCCCGCCAAGGCACCCGAACCGTAGGGTGACACGCCGGCGCGCTTGTCCCAGTCCTGGAGCCGCTGCACATCGCGCAGCAGCGCCCAAGCGTGGGCCAGCAGGTGGTGGCTGAGCAGGACCGGCTGGGCATGCTGCAGGTGCGTGCGGCCGGGCATGGCCACACCCTGGTGCGCCTTGGCCTGCTCCACCAGGGCCTCGATGGTGGCGAGCACGCCGCGCGCGATGATCCGGGCGTGGTCACGCAAAAACATGCGGCCCAGCGTAGCCACCTGGTCGTTCCGGGACCGGCCGGCGCGGAGCTTGCCGCCCAGCTGGGTCCCGGCGCGCTCGATCAGGCCGCGTTCCAGTGACCCATGAACGTCCTCGTCAGACTCGGCCGGCAGGTACGCGCCGGAGGCAACGTCCTCATCCAGCCGGCTCAGGGCATCAAGCATGCCTGCGAGCTCGGCGTCGTCCAGCAGGCCGGCCTTATGCAGCACGCGGGCGTGCGCCTTGGACCCGGCGATGTCATAGCGGGCCAGCCGCCAGTCGAAGTGGGTGGACTTACTCAGGGCGGCGAGGGCATCCGCGGGGCCGCCGGCGAACCGGCCGCCCCACAGTGCGCCCGTGTTTGTCGCTTCCGACTTCTGGGTTTCGACAGGCTCAACCACCGGAACTTACTTTCCTGCGACGCGGATATCGCGGCCGGACGCAACCTTGGCGGACATGCCCCACAGCTCGATGAAGCCGCGGGCCATGGACTGGTCGAACGTGTCACCGGTGTCGTACGTGGCGAGGTCGAAGTCGTAGAGCGAGGTGTCGGAGCGGCGGCCGTTGACGATCGCCTGGCCGCCGTGCAGCACCATACGGATGTCACCGGAGACGTACTTCTGGGTGTCCTCGATAAAGGCGTCCAGGGAGCGCTTGAGCGGTGAGAACCACTGGCCGTCGTAGACCAGTTCGGCCCAGCGCTGGCCAACCGTGGCCTTGAAGCGGGCCTGCTCACGCTCGATGGTGATGTCCTCGAGGTGCTTGTGCGCGGTGATCAGCGCCATGGCACCCGGTGCTTCGTAGATTTCGCGGGATTTGATGCCCACGAGGCGGTCCTCCACTACGTCGATCCGGCCCACACCCTGCGCGCCGGCACGGCGGTTGAGTTCCTTGATGGCCTGCAGCGGGGTGACCTTGATGCCGTCGATCGCTACCGGCACGCCGGCTTCGAAGGAGATGGTGACCTCGTCCGGTGCCGGCGGGAACTCCGGGGTGGCGGTGTAGTCGTAGATGTCCTTGGTGGGCGCGTTCCAGATGTCCTCAAGGTAGCCGGTTTCGACGGCGCGGCCCCAGACGTTCTGGTCGATCGAGTACGGGTTCTTCTTGGTGGTCTCGATCGGGAGGCCCTTTTCCTCGGCGAAGGCGATGGCCTTGTCGCGGGTCAGGGCGAGGTCGCGGACGGGTGCGATGCACTTCAGGTCCGGGCCGAGGGTCTGGATGCCCACTTCGAAGCGGACCTGGTCGTTGCCCTTGCCGGTGCAGCCGTGGGCAACGGTGGTGGCGCCGAATTCGCGGGCGGCCTTAACCAGGTGCTTGACGATCACCGGGCGGGAAATGGCGGACACCAGCGGGTAGTGGCCCTGATAGAGGGCGTTGGCCTTCAGCGTGGGCATGCAGTATTCGTCGGCGAACTCATCGGACGCGTCAGCAACATAGGCTTCGACGGCGCCGCAGCCCAGGGCGCGCTGGCGGATGGTCTCCAAGGACTCGCCGCCCTGTCCGACGTCAACCGCTACGGCGATGACCTCGGCGCCGGTGGCTTCACCGATCCAGCCGATGGCTACGGAAGTATCAAGGCCACCGGAGTAGGCCAGAACAATACGCTCAGTCACGAAAATGCTCCTTAGTTGTTTGGTTCTTGGTTGTCTTCAAGTTTATGGCGCGAAATTTATTGCGCGGCTTCCTCGGCCAGTTGCAGGAACCGGACGGCCAGGTCCTGCCCGCCCTGCGGATCCCGCGACACCAGCAGCACGGTGTCGTCACCGGCGATCGTCCCGAGGATCGACGGCATCACTGAGTGGTCAATGGCCAGCGCCAGGAAGTTGGCCGCGCCCGGCGGCGTCCGGAGCACCGCGATGTTTGCCGACGCCTCCGCAGTGACCAGGAGTTCGCTGCAGAGCCTTGCCAGCCGGGCATCCAGGATCTCCTGGCTCACACCGCTCTTGGCAGCTCGCTCGCCGCCTTCGCCGGGGACGGCGTAGACCAGCACACCTTCCTTGCCGCGGACGCGGACAGCGCCGAGTTCCACGAGGTCCCGGGACAGGGTTGCCTGGGTGACCTGGACGCCGTCGTCCGCCAGCAACGCAGCCAGCTCCGCCTGGGAGCGCACCGATTCACCCGTCAGGATGGCGGTGATGCGCGCCTGACGGGCGGTTTTGGTGGCCGGGCTGGAGCCCGGCGCCGCCGACGGGACGGACACTAGCGGCCGACCTCCTGCGGCGCCAGCCCGTCCACCAGTGACAATCCGTCCACCACGGCGAGCCCGGACCGGTGCATCAGCCATGCCATCAGGGCCTTCTGGGCGTGCAGCCGGTTCTCGGCCTCGTCCCACACGATCGACTGCGGGCCGTCGATCACGCCGGCAGAAATCTCGTAGCCCCGGTACGCGGGCAGGCAGTGAAGCACGACGGCGTCATCCGCCGCGTGTGCCATGGCCGCCTCATCGACGGAGTAATCCCGGAACAGCTGCAGCCGGGCTTCCTTTTCGGCCTCCTGGCCCATGGAGACCCAGGTGTCCGTGGCAACAACGTCGGCACCATTGAGGGCGGCCGCGGCATCGGTGGTAACCAGCACGGACCCGCCGGTCTGGGCGGCACGTTCCTCGGCCGCAGCGACGATCTCCGTTGCCGGGAGGTAGCCTTCGGGGCCGGCGATGCGGACGTGCATGCCGGCCGTAACACCCGCCAGCAGGTACGAGTTGGCCATGTTGTTGGCGGCGTCACCGAGGTAGGCCATGGTCAGACCTGCCAATTCGCCCTTGTGCTCTTTGACCGCGAGCAGGTCAGCCAGGAGCTGGCACGGGTGGTAGTCGTCGCACAGGGCGTTAATGACCGGCACCTTCGAGTTTTCGGACATGGCCACCAGGCCGGAGTGCGCCCCGGTGCGCCAGACGATGGTGGAGACCATCCGCTCCAACACCTTGGCGGTGTCCTCCACCGATTCCTTGTGGCCGATCTGGGCCTCACCCGGGTTGATGATCAGTGCGTTGCCACCCATGTCAGCAATGCCGGTGGCGAAGGAAACCCTGGTCCGGGTGGAGGTTTTGTCGAAGATGACGGCAACGGTCTTGCGGCCATTCCCCTCGGCGGCAAACGGCTGCACACTGTAGGGCGCGGCCTTCATCCGGACAGCAAGTTCGAGGACCTCAGCCTGCTCGGCCGGGCTGAGGTCTGTGTCCTTGAGGAAGTGCCGGGTAGTGGTGGATGCAGGAGTCACAGAGCGTCCTTAGCTGTCTGGAGGATGGCCGGGAGGGCGGCGAGGAAGGTACCGCTCTGTTCCGTGGTGAGGACCAGCGGCGGGGCAAGCCGGATGGTGCGGGGGCCGGGGCTGTTCACGATGAAGCCGGCGTCCAGCCCGGCGGTCACCACGGCAGACGCCACATCGGCGTCCAGGTCGAAGCCGATCAGCAGGCCTTCGCCGCGGACTTCGGTGACGCCGTCGACGTCGGTGAGCCCGGCGCGGAGGTGGTCCCCCACCTTTGCGACGTTCTCCAGCACCCGCTGGCTTTCAATCGCGTGCAGGGTGGCCAGTGCGGCCGCCGTCGCCACCGGGTTGCCGCCAAAGGTGGTGCCGTGCTGGCCGGCGGTCAGGAGCGACGACGTCCGCTCGCCGAAGGTGACGAGCGCTCCGATGGGGAAACCCCCGCCCAGGCCCTTGGCCAGGGTGATGGCGTCCGGCACGATTCCGCTGTCCTGGCTGGCGAGCCATTTTCCGGTGCGGCCGATGCCGGTCTGGACCTCGTCGAGGATGAGCAGGGCGCCTGCCTTTGCAGTTGCCTCGCGGGCTGCCTTCAGGTACCCGGGGGGCAGCGGCCGTACTCCGGCTTCGCCCTGGATCGGCTCAAGGAACACTGCGGCTACTGTTTCGTCGACGGCGGCCTCCAGGGCTGCGATGTCGCCGAACGGGATGTGGACCACGCCGCCGGGCAGCGGCTCGAACGGGGCACGGTAGGCCTCCTTGGCTGTCAGGGCCAGGGCGCCCATGGTGCGGCCGTGGAAGGCACCTTCAAGGGCGATGATCTTGTTACGGGGCGCGCCGCTTGGGCCGGCGCTGTTCCGCCGCGCCAGTTTAAACGCAGCCTCAACAGCCTCCGTGCCGGAGTTGGCAAAGAACACCTTGGAGCCGGCCGGGGCCTGCGTCAGGTCCAGCAGCTTTTCGGCCAGCGCGATCTGGGTGGGGCTGGTGAAAAAGTTGGAAACGTGGCCCAAGGTGGCCAGCTGGCTGGAAATCACGGACGTGACAAACGGGTTGGCATGGCCCAGGGCGTTAACGGCAATGCCGCCGAGCAGGTCCAGGTATTCCTTACCGTCGGCATCCCAGACCAGGCAGCCGGCACCACGGACCAGGACCCGCTGCGGAGTCCCAAAGACACCCATCAGGGACGTTGAGTAGCGCTCAAGCCACTCGGCGCCGCTGGTGTGGCCAACGAGTGCGCTTGCGGCGGCCTCCGCCGCGATAGGGGCCCCGCCCGCTTCGCGGTGCCCGACCACACCCTGGCCCCCCTCGCTGCTGCGGCCTTCAGCGGACTGGCTTAGTTCTGTGTTGGTCATGCATTCACCTCTTCGTCGGGGACGACCTGCGTGCCAATGCCCGCCGTCGTGAAGGTTTCCAGGAGCATGGAGTGCGGCAGCCTGCCGTCCACAATGTGGGCACGCTCCACTCCGCCGTCGATGGCCCTGAGGCATGCCTCCATTTTGGGAATCATGCCGGATTCAAGGGACGGCAGCAGCTCGCGCAGCTCCGAAGCGGTCAGGGAGGAAATGAGCGAGGACGTGTCCGGCCAGTTGGCGTAGAGGCCTTCGACGTCGGTGAGGATCACCAGTTTGGACGCACCGAGGGCTTCGGCCAGTGCCGCCGCGGCCGTATCGGCGTTGACGTTGAGGACCTGCCCCGTGGTCTGGGCGCGTTCGGCTGCCGCATCGGTTCCGTCATCTTCGATTTCCGGGGCAACGGTGGAAATCACCGGGATCCGGCCCGCGGCGAGAATGTCCAGGATCCCCTCGGGGTTCACGCCCACTACTTCGCCCACCAGGCCCAGGTCCACTTCCTCGCCGTCGATGACGGTGCCGGTCCGGACAGCGCGGAGGAGGCCGCCGTCTTCGCCGGACATGCCCACCGCGTAGGGTCCGTGGGAGTTGATCAGGCCCACCAGTTCGCGGCCCACCTGGCCGGTGAGGACCATCCGGACCACGTCCATGGTTTCGGGGGTGGTGACGCGCAGGCCGCCCTTGAACTCGGACTCGATGCCCAGCCGCGCCAACATGGAGTTGATCTGGGGTCCGCCGCCGTGAACCACCACGGGGTGGATCCCTACGTGGTGCAGGAACACCACGTCTTCCGCGAACGCCCGGCGCAGTTCCTCGTTGACCATGGCATTGCCGCCGTATTTGATCACCATGGTGGTGCCGGCGAAGCGCTGGATCCAGGGCAGCGCCTCGATCAGCGTGCCGGCCTTGCTTTGGGCATCATGCATGGATGTGGTTTCGCGGGTCTGGGTGTTCATGGCGTGCTGTATCTCCAGGGTTGCCGGTGAATCTAGCTTGAGTAGGCGCTGTTCTCGTGGACGTAGTCGTGGGTGAGGTCGTTGGTCCAGATGGTGGCCTCGGCATCGCCGGACCTCAGGTCAATCTCCACCAGGACTTCGCGGGCTTCCAGGTCAACCAGGTTGCGGTCATCACCGATGCTGCCATCGCGGCAGATCTGGATGCCGTTGATGGCGACGTTCAGCTGGTCCGGCTCGAACACGGCATCAGTGGTGCCCACGGCGGACAGCACCCGGCCCCAGTTGGGATCCTTGCCGAAGATCGCTGCCTTGAACAGGTTGGACCGTGCCACGGAACGGCTGACGGTTTCGGCATCCCGCTCGCTGGCGGCGTTGAACGTACGGATCGCGATGTCGTGGCTCGCGCCCTCGGCGTCGCCGATGAGCTTTCGCGCCAGCTCGGCGCACACCTGCGTCAGGCCCGCACCAAAAACTTCGGCGGAAGGAACGGCGCCGGAGGCCCCGGAAGCCAGCAGCACCACTGTGTCGTTGGTGGACATGCAGCCATCCGAGTCAGCCCGGTCAAAAGTGACATGCGTCGCGTCGCGGAGGACGACGTCGAGCAGTTCCGGTGCGACGTCGGCGTCAGTGGTGAGGACCACCAGCATGGTGGCCAGCCCGGGTGCCAGCATGCCGGCGCCCTTGGCGATGCCGCCGATGGTGAATTCCTGGCCGTCCGCGTCAGAACCGATGAACAGCGCTGACTTCGGCACGGAATCAGTGGTCATGATGGCGTTGGCCGCGTCCGGGCCGCCGTCGGCACTTAGCGCTGCAGAGGCAGCCTCAACGCCCGGCAGGATCTTGTCCATGGGCAGCTGTTCGCCGATCAGGCCGGTGGAGCAAACAAACACGTCCGTGGCCGAGATGCCGAGCACCTTGGCGACGTGCTCCGCCGTGCTGTGGGTGTTCTGGAAGCCCTGCGGGCCGGTGCAGGCATTCGCGCCGCCGGAGTTGAGGACGACGGCGTCAACGCGGCCATCCGAGACCACCTGGCGGGACCAGTGGACCGGCGCTGCCGCCACCCGGTTGCTCGTGAAGACGGCGGCCGCGGTCTTCGAGGGGCCGTCGTTGACTACCAGGGCGAGGTCCGGTTTCCCGGATGCTTTCAGGCCGGCGGTGACGCCGGCGGCCCGGAATCCCTTGGGTGCGGTAACGGTCACGGGGCAACTCCCTGCAGGTTGAGGCCGGCGGTCTCCGCCAGGCCCAGGGCAATGTTCATGGACTGCACGGCGCCGCCGGCGGTCCCCTTGGTGAGGTTATCAATGACGCACGTGACAATCATGCGCCCGGTGTGTTCATCCAGCGCCAGCTGCATGGCGGCGTGGTTGGAACCCTGGACGGATTTGGTGGTGGGCCATTGCCCTTCAGGCAGCAGGTGCACGAACGGTTCGTCGTCGTAGGCATCCGCCCAGGCCTGGCGGAGGTCCGCGGCAGCGACGCCCGGCTTTACCTTGGCGGTGGCCGTAGTGAGGATGCCGCGGCTCATTGGGGCCAGCGTAGGGGTGAAGGAGACGGTGACACGTTCGCCGGCCGCATTGGAGAGCCCCTGTTCCATTTCCGGGGTGTGGCGGTGGCCACCGCCAACTCCATAGGGACTCATGGAGCCCATGACTTCAGAGCCGATCAGGTTCACCTTCGCGGCCTTGCCCGCACCCGAGGTTCCGGAGGCGGAAACTATGACGACGTCGTCGGGGTGGAGCAGTTTGGCGGCAAAGCCGGGCGTCAGCGCGAGCAGGGCCGACGTCGGGTAGCAGCCGGGGACCGCGATCCGGGTGGCGCCCTTGAGCGCCTCACGCTGGCCCGGGAGTTCCGGCAGGCCGTACGGCCACGTTCCGGCGTGGGTGGAACCGTAGAACTTTTCCCAGGCGGCCGGATCGACGAGGCGGTGGTCTGCGCCGGCGTCGATCACTACAGTGCCTTCGGGAAGCTGCGCCGCAATCCCTGCGGACGTGCCGTGCGGGAGGGCCAGGAACACAACGTCGTGACCGGCAAGGTTTTCCACTGTGGTGTCCTCGAGGATGCGGCTTGCCAGTCCGTGCAGGTGGGGCTGCAGCTCGCCAAGGCGGGAGCCGGCATTGCTGTGCGCAGTGATCGCACCGATGGTTACGTCCGGATGGCCTGCGAGCAGGCGCAGAACTTCTCCTCCGGCGTAACCGCTGGCCCCGGAGACGGCAACAGAAATAGTCATGCCCTGAATCTTACAGCAAAAGTATTCATTGTGTCCGATATTTATGCATTGCTTTCTTTCCTTGCGGCACCCCGACGGTCAGTCCCCTCTATGCTGAGGTGAGGGTGATACCGACCGCGCAGTCCGAATGTCGGCTGCAGCGTTGCCCGTAACTGTTACGAGGCCCTGCTCCATGTCCACCACCTTTGATACGTCCGAGCGCCCGCTATCGCGTGTCCGGAAGCCCAACGCAGTTGTCCTGAGCTATTCGGAGCTGCTGAAAACCGTCAAGGCGGAAGGTCTCCTTGAGCGCCGCGTCGGTTTCTACATCGCATTGTTTGCCAGCCTGGTCCTCCTGATGACAGCAGCGTGGTTTGGCTTCGCCCTGATCGGCGACAGCTGGTTCCAGCTCCTCATCGCTGCCGCCGTCGGCGTCCTCTGCACGCAGCTGAGTTTCCTGGCCCACGAGGCGGGACACCGCCAGATTTTCGCCTCCCGCCGCGCCAACGACTGGACCGCCCGCATCCTGGCCACCTCGGTTGCCGGCATGAGCTACTCCTGGTGGGAGCAGAAGCATGGCGCACACCATAACCACCCCAATGTCATTTCCAAGGACCCGGACATTGCCAGCGGGGCCATCGCTTTCCACACCGAAGGTGCCGCTACACGGCAGGGCCCGCTGTCGTTCCTCACCCGCAAGCAAGGTTGGTTCTTCTTCCCGCTGCTGTTCCTGGTGGGCCTGGGGCTTCAGATCGATTCAGTGAGATTCGTCCTCCGCCGGGCCAAAGTCACGCACCGCTGGGTAGAGCTTCCCATCCTGCTGGTCCGCCTCGGCACCCTGCCCGCTCTGGCTTTCACGTTCCTGCCCCTGGGAATGGCGTTCGCTTTCATCGGCGTGCAGCTGGGCGTCTTCGGCTTCTACATGGGCGCGTCATTTGCCCCGAACCACAAAGGCATGCCCGTCCTGCCCGCGGACAGCCGCGTGGACTTTTTCAGCCGCCAAGTCCTGACCTCACGGAACATCTCCGGCGGCCGCTTCATGGACATCCTGCTCGGCGGCCTGAACCGCCAGGCTGAGCACCACCTCTTCCCGGACATGGCGCGGCCGCAGCTGGACAAGGCTGCCAGGATCGTCCGGGAGTACTGCACGAGGCACCAGGTTCCCTACACCGAAACCACGCTGCTCCAGTCCTACGGCATCATTGTCCGCTACCTCAACAATGTAGGACTCTCCGCAGGGCGCCGCTTCGAGTGCCCCATGGCCACGGTCACGCGGCGCTACTAGCGCAGTCCGGCATTCGCCTGCAGCACCCTCGTATGACCTGAAGCGACGGCCGGGTACCGGCCGTCGCTTCGTCGTCGGTAGCGGTGTCCCTAGGATGGTCAGTGAAACCGGCCCGGGAAGTCCCCGCCCCGGAGAGGAGACCTTTTATGCATGCCATCGTTGCCCGCCAGTCCGGAGGTCCGGAAGTCCTCGAGGCCGACGAGGTGGGCCGTCCGACGCCGGGCCCCGGCCAGTTGCTGGTCAAGGTGGCGGCCACGGGCATTAACTTCATTGAGACCTACCAGCGCGGCGGGATGTATAAGGTTCCCTATCCCTTCACGCCGGGCTCTGAGGCTGCCGGGACCGTCGAGGAAGTCGGCGACGGCGTCGAGGGCTTCACCGTGGGCAGCCGGGTGGCAACCGCGGAGGGCCAGGAATGCTATGCGCAGTACACGGTCCTGGACGCGGACAAAGCGCTCCCCGTCCCCGACGGTGTGGACCTCCACACGGCCGCGGCGCTGCCCCTGCAGGGCATGACCGCCCACTATCTCATCAACTCGTCATTTAAAGTCGAGCCGGGCCACACAGTACTGGTCCATGCCGGAGCCGGCGGCGTCGGGCTGCTCATCACCCAGCTTCTGAAGGCCCGCGACGCCCGCGTCATCACCACTGTCTCCACTGCCGAAAAGGAGGAATTCGCGCGCGCAGCCGGCGCGGACCACGTGCTCCGCTACGACGGCTTCGCGGACGCAGTCCGCCAGCTCACCAACGGCGTCGGCGTCGATGTGGTGTACGACGGCGTGGGGAAAGATACGTTCGGCGGCTCACTTGCCAGCCTGCGCACCCGGGGCTTCCTGGTCCTCTTTGGGGCAGCCTCGGGGGCAGTGCCGCCGGTGGATCCCCAACGGCTCAACGCCGGCGGATCATTGTCGCTGACGCGGCCGAAGCTCGCCGATTTCCTCGCCAATCCCCAGGAACGCCTGTGGCGGTCCAGCGAAATTTTCGGCGCCGTGGCTGACGGAACCCTTAAGGTGCGGATCGGCGCCAGCTATCCCCTTGCTGAGGCCAGGCGCGCCCACGAGGACCTTGAGGGCCGGCGCACCACGGGCAAGGTCCTGCTTGTCCCCTGAATGCCAGCGAGAAAGGTGAATGGAATGTGAACCTTCAACTAATAATGACACCTTCCGTTCACCTTAGTAGGGCAGAATTCAACGGTGAGTGAGCATCTGCCGAGCATTGTCGCGTCCCCGCCGGAGAACCTATACCGCCCCCAGTTGGCCGGGTTGCCTTTGGCCACCCCTGAGCGGACCCTCGTGGCGATACTCGAAGACTCGGCTGCCCGCTTCCCGGAGGCGTCGGCACTCGACGACGGCCGTCGTTCCCTCAGCTACGCCGATCTGATGGCCGCTGTCAGGGCCAGGGGACGTGAGCTGCAGGCGGCCAGGCTCGGTGCCGGCGACAGGATCGGCGTACGCATCCCGTCCGGAACCAACGAGCTCTACATCGCAATTTTGGCCATTCTCCACATCGGTGCTGCCTACGTGCCGGTGGACGCCGACGATCCTGACGAACGCGCCCGGCTGGTCTTCGGCGAGGCAGGTGTGGCAGCGGTCCTCACAGGCGATGGCGCAGTCACATTTCCCGAACCCCGGGACTCCGCAGACCGGAGTGAAGCTGGAGGCACTGAAGCCCCAGGCCGAACCGCACGCCGTTCCACCGAGTACCGTCCTGCCGGGCCTGGCGATGACGCGTGGATCATCTTTACCTCCGGTTCCACCGGTACGCCCAAGGGCGTAGCCGTCCAGCACCGCTCCGCGGCCGCGTTTGTTGATGCAGAAGCCCGGATTTTCCTGCAGGAGGAACCCCTCGGGCCACAGGACAGAGTGCTGGCCGGGCTTTCGGTTGCCTTTGATGCCTCCTGCGAAGAGATGTGGCTTGCCTGGCGTCATGGATCCTGCCTGGTGCCCGCCCCGCGTGCATTGGTCCGGACAGGTACGGACCTTGGTCCCTGGCTCATCAACCACGGCATCACCGCCGTGTCCACTGTCCCCACCCTTGCCGCCCTCTGGCCGGCCGAATCCCTGGAGAACGTGCGCCTGCTGATCTTCGGCGGTGAGGCATGCCCGCCGGAGCTGGCCGAGCGCCTGGCCGTCCCCGGCCGCGAAGTCTGGAACACCTACGGCCCCACCGAGGCCACAGTGGTGGCTTGCGCCGCTCCCCTCGGCGGCGCCGGTCCCGTCCGCATCGGGCTCCCGCTGGATGGCTGGGACCTGGCCGTCGTCGACACCGATGGACTGCCGGTCGGTCAAGGTCAAATCGGCGAATTGATCATCGGCGGCGTCGGGCTGGCCCGCTACCTTGACCCGGACAAGGACCGGGAGAAGTACGCTCCCATGCCGATCTTCGGCTGGGAACGCGCCTACCGGTCCGGCG
Organism: Arthrobacter sp. UYEF21; assembly: GCF_040546085.1. Taxonomy (NCBI): domain Bacteria; kingdom Bacillati; phylum Actinomycetota; class Actinomycetes; order Micrococcales; family Micrococcaceae; genus Arthrobacter; species Arthrobacter sp. UYEF21. The sequence goes on along the minus strand of NZ_JBEPNF010000017.1, from coordinate 61,546 downwards.
ACCTGGTCCGCTATGAAGCGGAAGGCCTGATCTTCATGGGCCGCGCCGACGAGCAGGTGAAACTGGGCGGACGCCGGATCGAACTTGGCGAAATCGATGCTGCACTGCAGGCCCTCCCCCACGTCGCCGGAGCCACGGCGGCCGTCAAGACGACCGCGGCCGGCAACCAGATTTTGGTGGGCTACCTCGCCGCCGCAGACGCACGCCTCGACCTGACGGCTGCCCGCGAACACCTGGCGGCAAGCCTCCCCGCCCCGCTGATTCCGCTGTTGACCGTGGTGGACTCCCTTCCCACCAAGACCAGCGGCAAGGTAGACCGCCACGCGCTGCCCTGGCCGCTGACCGGGTCTGGTGCTGCAGATGCCGACGCAGCGCCACTGAACCTCCCCGAAGATGCCAACTGGGTTGCCGAACAATGGGCCGCCATCCTGGGCAGTCCTGTGACCAGCCTTGACGCCGACTTCTTCGCCTACGGCGGCGGTTCGCTGTCGGCCGCCCAACTGGTCTCAGCCCTTCGCGTGCGCTATCCCACCATCACCGTTGCCGATATCTACGCCACGCCCCGGATTGGCGCGCTGATTGATACGGCCCGCCAATCCCTTCCCGATGGGGTGGCGGCCGGACCAGCTCCGGAGAGGACCGTCCGCCCCACAGCCGTCAAATCACAGGTCTTCCAGACGCTGCTGGGCATTCCCCTGCACATCCTGGTGGGGATGCGCTGGCTGACCTACCTGATGGCGGCCAACAACCTGCTGGCGGCATTCGCGGGCTTCAGCGCAGCGCCCACCGTGTCCTGGTGGTGGGTGGCCGCCTCCTGGCTCGTGTTCGTCTCCCCCGCCGGCCGCATGCTAATTTCCATCGCCGCGGCACGGATCCTGCTCCGCAAGGTGGTGCCTGGCACGTACCCGCGCTCCGGACGGGTCCACCTCCGCCTTTGGCTGGCTGAACAGATCCAGGACCTGGCCGGCGCCGTCAGCCTTGCCAGCGCCCCCTGGGTGCCGTATTACGCACGGGCCTTGGGTGCGAAAATTGGCAACAACGTTCAGCTGCACTCGCTGCCTCCGGTCACCGGGCTGCTCTCCCTCGGCAGCGGCTCAAACGTGGAACCTGAAGTGGACCTGTCCGGCTGGTGGATCGACGGCGACGTGGTCCACATCGGCGCCGTCCGCATCGGTGCCGGTGCCAGCGTCGGGGCGCGGAGTACGCTGATGCCCGGCGCATCGATCGGCGCAGGGGCCCAGGTGGAACCGGGCTCGGCCGTCCTCGGAAAGGTGAAGGCTGGGCACCACGTTGCCGGTTCCCCGGCCCAACGCCGGGGCAAGGCCAAACATTCGCGGCCGGACACACCAGTAGAACACCGGGTGATTGGCAGGCTCTGGTTCACCGGATTCGCCGCCGCATCCGCCGTGCTTGCAATGATTCCCTATGTCTCCGCAGCCGCGGCAGCGATGGTGGTCTTCGCTTTCATCAGGGGTAGCCACTCGCTGTCCGCCGCCGTGCCGCAGCTCCTGCTTGCCCTCGCACCGGCGGCCCTCGTCTGGTTCCTGGCCAACCTGCTGCTCATTCTGGCCACTACCCGGCTGCTTGGCATTGGCCTGAAGGAGGGCTACTACCGTGTCCGGAGCCGGATCGGCTGGCAGGTCTGGGCCACCGAACGGGTGTTGGACCTGTCCCGCGACCTGCTCTTCCCTGTCTACGCGAGCCTCTTCACGCCTGTTTGGCTCCGTCTGCTTGGGGCTAAGATCGGCAAGAACGTGGAAGCGTCCACGGTGCTGCTCATTCCGAAAATGACCACCGTGGGCGAGGGCGCCTTCCTGGCTGACGACACCATGGTGGCGTCCTACGAGCTCGACGGCGGCTGGCTGCGGATTGCGCCTGCGAAGATCGGCAAGCGCTCTTTCCTGGGCAACTCCGGCATGACGGCGGCCGGCCGGAACGTGCCCAAGAACTCGCTCGTCGCCGTGCTGTCCGCCACGCCGGCCAAGGCCAAATCCGGAACGTCATGGCTCGGCAGCCCTCCAGTGCGGCTACGGCGCACTGCCATCGCCTCGGACGATACGCGCACCTATGAGCCCCCGCTGCGGCTCAAGTTTGCCCGCTCCCTCTGGGAGCTGGGCCGGTTTGTCCCCGTGGTGACCACGGTGGCAATCGCCGCCGGCGTGATGCTCGCTTTCGACTGGCTGGGCGCCACTTACAACTACGGAATTGCCGCCGTCGTGGGCGGAGTGGTCATGCTGGTGGCCGGCGCGGTGGCCGCGGGCAGCGCCGTCGTCGCTAAATGGGTGCTGGTGGGGCGGATCCGTAAAGGCGAACACCCGCTGTGGAGTTCCTTTATCTGGCGCAACGAGGTGGTGGACACGTTCATCGAAATGGTCAGTGCCCCCTGGTTCGCACGTGCTGCCACCGGCACGCCGGCGTTGGTCTGGTGGCTTCGGTCGCTCGGCGCAAAGATTGGCCGCGGCACGTGGTGCGAAAGCTACTGGCTTCCGGAGGCGGACCTCGTAACCCTTGGGCGGAACACCACCGTCAACCGTGGCTGCGTGGTCCAGACGCACCTCTTCCATGACCGGGTCATGAGCCTGGACACTGTTACCCTCGAAGACGGAGCAACTATGGGACCCCACGGCGTGATCCTGCCCCAGGCGAGCATCGGCAACGGTGGAACAGTAGGACCGGCGTCACTGGTCATGCGGGGCGAATCCGTTCCCGCCGCGACATACTGGATGGGCAACCCGGTGAGCCCCTGGAGCGGCCCCGCAACGTCCGCGCCCAAACCAAGGTAGCCCCGCAGCGCCAACTGTCCCTGCCGCCCCTGCTGATCGGAAAGACCGTCTTATGAGTTCCCCCGCACCGAGCCCCACGGCCGCCAGTACCGGCCCGGCACGCACCTCGGAGCAAGGCGTTTCCGCGCCCGACCCCTATATGCCCGGCCATGGCACCAGCGCCTATCGTGTGAACCGCTACGAACTGGACCTTGACTACAAACTCAGCAGCAACCGCCTCAGCGGGCGCGCAGTCCTGCACGCTGTAACGCAGTACGCGACGGCGGCCCTGGTATTGGACCTGACCGGGCTGCGGGCCACCAAGATCCAGCTCAGCGGGCGCCGCATGCGCAAGTACAGCCAGCGCGCGGAGCAGTTGGTCATTGTGCCTGACACCGTATTGCCGGCGGGCGAGGCCTTCACCCTGGACATCCGGTATGAGGGCAACCCTGTCCCCCGGCGCGGATTCTGGGGTGAGGTGGGCTGGGAGGAACTCACCGACGGCGTCCTGGTGGCCGGCCAGCCGAACGGCGCGGCGTCCTGGTTCCCCTGCAACGACCACCCCGGGGACAAGGCCAGCTACCGCATCAGTGTGACCACCGATGCCAAGTATAGGGCCGTCTGCAACGGCAGGCTGGTGTCCCACAGCAGCAGGGCCAGCCGCGAGACCTGGATCTACGAGCAGCCGGAGCCGATGGCCACCTACCTCGCCACGGTCCAGATTGGCCGGTACGAACTCCTCGCACTGAACCCTTCCACCACGGACGGTCAGGTCCCGCAGTTTGCCGCCGTGCCGGCGCTGTTGACCGAAACAGCCCGCGAAGGCCTGGCCAGGCAACCCGAGATGATGCGCACGTTTGCCAGCTGCTTCGGGCCCTACCCCTTCCCGGACTACTCCGTGGTGGTGACTGAAGACGAGCTGGAAATACCGCTTGAGGCACAGACCCTCTCCATCTTCGGCCGGAACCACCTGACGCAGGCGTGGGAGTCGCAGCGGCTCATCGCCCACGAGTTGGCCCATCAGTGGTTCGGCAACTCCCTCACGGCCACTTCGTGGGCGGACATCTGGCTCCACGAGGGCTTCGCATGCTACGCGGAGTGGATCTGGTCTGAGGAAGCAGGCGTCCTGCCGGTGGCCGACAGGGCCGCCGCGGCCTGGCGGAAGCTGGCAGCCGGCAACCAGGACATCATTGTTGGTGACCCGGGTCCGGAACTCATGTTTGATGACCGGGTCTACAAACGCGGCGCCATGGCCCTGCACGCCCTCCGGATCCGGTGCGGCGACCTCGCCTTCTTTGCGCTGCTGCACGACTGGACCAGCAACAACCGGCATGGTTCAGTTTCCACGGCCGCCTTTATCCTGGCTGCGGACCGGGCCACCGGCGTGGATACGGAAGCATTGCTGCACCCCTGGCTTCACGAGGCGGCCCTCCCGCCGCTGCCTGTGCGCTGACAGGCAGCGCCGCCAGATTGGTGGCACTGACAGGCTGAGCCCTGAAACGCCGGAGGGCGCGAAGAACCGGCAGGTGACAGCGCGACGGCGGCGCGGAAGTCCAGCGGCAGGCCGGCCTCGCCTGCGGCCAGGTCCCTGATCTCGGGACGGTGCAGGACATCCAGGGTGTCCGGTGAAACGTTGAGGCCCTCGCCGGTCATCTTGAGCCAGGCTTCCTTGCGCGCCCACAGCCGGGCCCGCTCGTTGAGCAGGTCAGCTCCGGAAAAGCCCGCGACGGCGGCGCCCTCGTCCGGCGTCAGGGCCACCGTGTCGAAGCCGTCAAAGTCCAGCCGGGCCGGATCCTCCAAGTCCACGCCGATGGTGACCCCGGCAGGCGGGTCCACCAGGGCGCCCAGCAGAATCCAGCCGGAGCTCCGGGCCAGGCTCAGGGCCAGCGGCACCGGCCTGCCCTTGACGGTATACCCCGGCCTGCCATGGGATACCCCGGGGCCGGAGCCGCACCGGAAACAGCTGAAGTGCGTCGTGAGGTCCGATGCCGAGACGTCCAGCAATTCTGCTGCGAACGTTCGCAGGGCCAGCCGGCCGGCCACAAAAGTGGCCCGGGGGCCCGGTGCCAGGGCGGCTGCCCGCTCCAGTTCGGCCGGTCCCAGCAGTTCCGGCCAGCCCCCCGCCGTCGAACGCTGTCCGTTCTTTTCCGGTGCCGGCCCTGCCGGATGGTGCCCACACTGTGCCTGCCCTCCCGGTATGCCGGGAGGGCAGGAACGCAGGACCGGAACCGGTACTGCCGGTCCCGCCACGGAGATCAGCTCTTAGCGCTGGACGGCGCCGAAGCGCTCGGCGGCCAGGGCCACGGCGCTTTCACGTGCTGCCGAGGCTTCGTCGGCCGTCAGGGTGCGGTCCATTGCCCGGAACCGTAGGCCGAAGGCCAGCGACTTCTTGCCGTCCTCAATGCCTTTGCCGGCGTAGACGTCGAACAGTGCCACGTCCTCCAGCAGCTCGCCGGCTCCTTCGCGGAGTGCGTCGAGGACGTGGTCGGCGGGGACGTCCTGCGGCACTACCAGGGCAACATCCTGGGTGGCCACCGGGAACGTGGAGATGTGGCGGGCCACAATAACGTCCGCGGCAGCTTCGAACAGGGCGTCAGCGTTCAGTTCCAGTGCCACCGAGCGGGCAGGCAAATCGTGCGCCGCGAGGAGCTTGGGGTGCAGCTCGCCGGCGTAACCCACCACCTCCCCGGTCCGGAGCGCGAGTTGCGCGGCACGGCCGGGGTGGAACGCCTGGTGGGCCCCCTGGCTGACCACCACGGCCACGCCGAGGACATCCCCGGCCAGCCGGGCAACATCCAGGGCGTCGGACCAGTCCCACAGTCGCGGAGTGTGGCCGGCGGCGGCAGGCGAATCGTGGCCGGTCAGCACTGCGGCGATGTGCAGCGGCTGGTCCGGGACGCCGTCGTACAGCGCATCCAGCACCTCGTCGGAAGGCTTGGCGCCCAGCGGCGGGATGGACGGCGTTCCCACCGTGCCGTCGGGCAGGAAGACGAGGCCCGCTTCGAAGAGCGCCAGGTCGCGGAACCCACGGGAGTGGTTCCGTTTGGCCACCTCAAGGAGCCCGGGCAGGATGGACGTGCGCAGGTAGCCGTGTTCCTCGCTGATTGGATTGGCCAGCTTCACCGCGGTCCGGGGAGCACCCTGCTCGGCAACGCCGAACGTCTCGTTGGCGGCCTTGGAGACGAACGGGTAGGCCAGCACTTCGGTCAGCCCGGCGTCAGCCAGCGCTTGGATGAGCCGGCGGCGCTGCTGCTGCACGCGCGTCAGGCCACGTCCGGGAGGGGCCACCGGGAGGGTGGCGGGGATGTTTTCGTAGCCCACCAGCCGGGCGATTTCCTCGGTGAGGTCCTCTTTGGTTTCCAGGTCGTTCCGCCAGCTCGGAGCGGTGACGGTCCAGCCGCCGTCGGCCTTCTCCACCACGGCGCCCAGGTCCTCCAGCGAGGTGACAATCTGTTCCTCGGTGAAGTCGATGCCGATCCGCTGGGCGGCGTAGCCCGCCGGCAAGGTGATGGTGACAGCGTCAGGTGCGGTCCCGACGTCGGTCCCCGCCTGGTCAGCGACGCCCCCGGCGAGCTCCACCAGGAGGTCAACCACACGTTGGGCGGAAATGTCCGCCACGTGCCAGTCCACGCCACGCTCGAAGCGCTTGGACGCCTCGGACGGCAGCTTGTGGCGGCGCCGGGAACGGCCGATGGACACTTCGTCGAAGTGTGCGGCCTCAACCAGGACGTTCGACGTCGAATCGCTCACCTCGGTGGCGGCGCCGCCCATCACGCCTGCGATGCCGATCGCGCCGGAACCGTCGGTGATGAGGAGGTCCTCGGAGTCGAGAGTGCGCTCCTTGTCGTCCAGGGTGGTGATCTTCTCTCCTGCGACGGCGCGGCGGACCACAATGTCACCGGACAGCTTGTCCTGGTCATAGCAGTGCGTGGGCTGGCCCAGCTCCAGCATGACGTAGTTGGAGATGTCCACCGGCAGGGAGATCGACCGGATGCCGGCCAGACGCAGCCGCGAGGTCATCCACGGCGGCGTAGGCCTGGTGGCATCCACGCCGCTGACGGTGCGGGCCACGAAGCGGTCGCAGCCGGGCTTGCCGTAGATGGGCGCGTCGTCGTTGAGCTTGACGCCGTAGCCGCCGGAGAGCTCCGCCGGGGCCTGCACTTTGGAGGCAGGATCGATGAAGGTGGTACCCGTGGCGTGGGCATATTCACGGGCCACACCGCGGATGGAGAACGCGTAGCCGCGGTCCGGGGTCACGTTGATCTCGGCTGCCTGGTCGTAGAGGCCCAGCAGGTCCATGGCGTCGGTGCCGATTTCCGGGTCGAGTCCGATCCGGGAGAGCACCAGGATGCCGTCGTGGTCATCGCCGATGCCAAGCTCGCGGACGGAGGCGATCATGCCGGCGGAGAGGTGCCCGTAGGTCTTCCGCGCGGAGATGCGGAAGTCGCCCGGCAGGACCGCGCCGGGAAGGGTGACCACTACTTTGTCGCCTTCCGCGAAATTGTGGGCACCGCAAATGATGCCCTGCACGCCGGAGGAATCAATGCCTTCGCCGGTCAGGGTTTGCTCCTGGCCTTCGGGGACCACGCGGACCTGGCACCAGTTGATGGTCTTGCCGTTGGACTGCGGCTCCTTGACCAGGCTCAGGACCTGGCCCACCACTATGGGGCCCTGCAGGGTGTCCGTGGGGCGGTGGACGTCCTCTTCTTCAAAGCCGACCTTGACCAGTTCGGCCATGACGTCTTCGGCCGTTGCTCCGGCCGGTACTGCTGCGAATTCACGCAGCCAGGAAAGTGGGATACGCACTGTTTAGATCTCCATCCCGAAGTGCTCGCTGAAACGTACATCGCCTTCGATCATGTCGCGCATGTCGCCCACCTCGTTGCGGAACATGAGCGCGCGCTCGATGCCCATGCCGAAAGCAAAACCTGAATAGACGTCCGGATCAATGCCGGCCGCCCGCAGGACGTTGGGGTTGATCATTCCGCAGCCGCCCCACTCGATCCAGCGCGGGCCGCCCTTGGCGCCGGGGTGCCAGATGTCCAGTTCCGCGGAGGGTTCGGTGAAGGGGAAGTAGTTCGGGCGCAACCGGACGGAGGCCTCGTCGCCGAACATCTGCCGGGTGAAGTGCTCCAGCGTGCCCAGAAGGTCAGCCATGCTCAGGTTCTTGTCGATGGCCAGGCCTTCGAACTGGTGGAACACCGGGGTGTGGGTGGCATCGAGTTCGTCAGTGCGGAACACCTTGCCCGGGCACAGCACGTAGATGGGCAGCTCGCGTTCCAGCATGGAGCGGACCTGCACTGGGGACGTGTGCGTGCGCATCACGAGGTGGGCCTCGGGCGGCTCCACAAAGAACGTGTCCTGCATTTCGCGGGCCGGGTGGTCAGGCTTGAAGTTCAGCGCATCGAAGTTGAACCATTCGGATTCCACCTCGGGGCCTTCGGCGATTTCCCAGCCCATGCCAACAAAGATGTCCGCAACGCGGTCCTGCAGCGTGGAGAGCGGGTGGCGCGCGCCGGCACGACGACGGCGGGGCGCGGCGGTGACATCAACTGTTTCTTCCAGGAGGATCCGGGCGTCGTTCTCGGCTTCCAGCTCCGCCGTGCGGTCCGCGAGCGCCTTGTTGACCTTGCCCCGGGAGGAACCCATGAGCTTGCCGGCGACGGCTTTCTGGTCTTTCGGCAGGCCGCCTATTTCACGGTTCGCCAGGCTGAGCGGGGACTTCTCACCGGTGTGCGCCAGTCTCACCGCCTTGAGTTCGTCAAGGGTGCCCGCGCCGGCAATGGCGGCGATGGCCTGTTCTACAGCGGCAGTGATGGCGGCTTCATCCGTGGGATTCGGGATGGCGGCGCCCGGCAAAGTTTCAGTCATCTACTGTTCTTAGCTACGAGTCGGGGCTGCCGGTGAGGCTGCAGCCGCGCGCGGTTTCCCGGCAGCGCATCCGTCACTGGCAGGTCATTCCGTGCACCCATGCAGGATGAATGCGCTCGATGACCAGGTCAGGGCCGCTGGAGAATACGGGCGGCCACTACCTCCAGTCTAATTGAACACACCCGCTACCATGGCCTCATGACAGAACGGCAACGCCGGGCAGCAGTACAGCCGCTGCCTGTGCGGTTGACGGCGGGTCCGTTGGCCACTGTGCGGCCGACGGCTGCGCAGTTGGCGCCCGCGCCGGTGACCGCGCCGCTGGCTGCTTTGCCGCTGACCACTGTGCGGCTGACCACGGCTCAGCGGGTCCGAAAGGTCGCGAACCTCGCCAACGGCACCACCCTGCTGGGCCTGCTGCTGGCCTGGATGGCGGGAACTGCCATCCGCGGCGGGCCACGGGGGCTCATCATTGCCGGCGGTTACACGTGGCGCCTCCCCGCCGCCGGAGCGTTCGCGGTGGGCAACATGGTGCTCTGCCGCATCGGTGCTGAGGCGCTGATGGCCAACCCTGCGCTCCTGGGGCATGAGGAAAAGCACTGCAGTCACTACGCCTGGTGCCTGGGCCTGCCCTTTCTTCCGCTGTACTTCCTGGCCGCCGGCTGGTCGCTGCTGCGGACCGGCAACCCGGCGTCGGCAAATTTCTTCGAAAGGCATGCCGGCCTGGCTGCCGGCGGTTACGTTGACACCAGGTCACCAGTGCCGGCGCCCCACAACGCCGGCGGAATCGAGGTCTAACCATCGTGGGCGAAACCAACACCAGGACCATCACTGTGACAGGAACGGGAACGGCCGAGGCACCGTCTGACTTGCTCACCATTTCTGTCGGCGTTGAATGCCGGCGTGCCGGCGTGGGGGCCGCCTACGCTGACGCGGGAACGGCGTCTGCCGCCGTGTCCGGGGCGCTCCGGCAGCACGGCGTCGCAGACGCGGACATCCGGACTTCCGGACTGAATGTACGCCCGGAGCTGGTCTGGCGCGACGGCGAGGGTCAGCACGTGGCAGGGTATGTGGCGTCCAGGCTGCTCACCGTTCGGGTCCGGCAGGTGGCCGCAGCCTCCGCCGTGATCGCGGCCGTAGTTGATGCCGGCGGTGACGACGTGCGGCTGAACGGCCTGGAGCTTGGTTTCGCGGACGAATCGGCTGTGCTGGCCCAGGCCCGGGATGCTGCATGGCAGGACGCCGTTGCCGCGGCGGAACAGTTGGCGTCCCTGGCGTCGGCACGGCTTGGCGCGGTGGTATCCGTTGCCGACCAGCCCCTTTTCTCCGGTCCGGTTCCGCTGGCCAAAATCCAGCGGGCAGTGGCCACGGAAGCCATCAGCGTGGAAGCGGGCCACGCGAGCGTCGGCGCCAGCGTCACTGTGGTGTGGGAGCTGGCAGTCTGACGATGCTCCCCCTGCTTCGGCGCCGGGAGCGCGACACATAATCGGCGATCCTTGACTTAAGTTCGAACATATCTTCGAATAGAGGGTATGAGATGGGATGCACAAGCACTGTTGCAGCGACCTGCCGACGACGCCGGAAACGCAGCATCGCCCGCATTGCTGCCCCTCGCGGGGCTGGTCCGCTCGGTCACCACTCCCGAATTCGCCGGCATCACCTTCCATGAGGTCACCGCCAAATCGGTGCTCAACAAGGTGGTCGCCGGTTCACGGATGCCCTTTGAGTGGACAGTGAACCCCTACCGCGGCTGCAGCCACGCCTGCGTTTACTGCTTTGCACGCAAGAGCCACACTTACCTCGACTTCGACGCCGGACTCGATTTCGACAGCCAGGTTGTAGTTAAGGTGAACGCCGCCGAGGTCCTCCGGAAGGAGCTGGCCAAGCCCTCTTGGGGCCGCCACCAGGTTGCGCTGGGCACTAATACAGACCCCTACCAGCGAGCCGAGGGCCGCTACCAGCTAATGCCGGGCATCATCACAGCGCTGGCGGACTCCGGAACCCCGCTGTCCATCCTCACCAAAGGGACGCTCCTGGCACGCGACATTCCGCTCCTGAAGCGCGCAGCAGCCCAGGTTCCGGTAGGCGTGGGCATCTCGCTCGCCATGACGGACGAGGCACTGTCCGAAGCAGTGGAACCCGGCACCCCCGGCCCCCGGGCCAGGTTGAAGCTCGTCTCCCGTCTCCGCGACGCCGGACTCCCTTGCGGCGTGATGGCCATGCCCATCCTGCCGTGGCTCTCCGACGGCGACGAAGCATTGGACGGCCTCTTCGCTGCCCTGGCCGCCGCGGGGGCTACGGGAGTGACGGCCGGCGCCCTGTACCTGAAGCCGGGTACCCGGGAATGGTTCATGCAGTGGATCGCCCGGAACCACCCTGACCTCGCCGGCCGCTACCGCCGCCTCTACGGCACGGGGTCCTACGCCTCGAAGGAATACCGCATCTGGCTCGCGGCCAAGGTGCGCTATTTCAAGCAGCGGCACGGATTCTCGAGCGGCCACGGTTTCAGCCACCGCGACCTGGCGGACGATCCCCGCGGCGAAGAGGCCCAGTACCCGGAGGGAAGCCTCCCGGTTTCGGGTCAAGCCGGCTCAGGCATGGAGCGTTTAGCCGGCCCGCCGGCGCTTCGCCAGCCAACCCTGTTTTGACCCTGCAACTTCACCGCATGCCGCTAATCAGGGCGTTCGGGCCTGTAGCACCCGTGCGCTGAGCGAGTCCAGCAGAGCCTGAACAATGGGGAAGTCGGCAGGAATCCAGGGAAGCTCAAGCACCGTCTGATGGTCTGCCACGCCCACCCAGCGCAGTTCGTCGTGGTCCTCGAGCGGATGTGGCTCGCCCTCAGTGATTTCGGCTTGCCAGACCCGCATGGTTGCGCGCGCGTTCAGCGGCCACCCGGCGGGCGTCCCGGCCGGCAGTTCGTGTCCCAGGCGGACACCAACCCCTAGTTCTTCCCGGAGTTCACGGTGCAGCGCGTCCTCGCACTCTTCGCCGGCTTCCACTTTCCCGCCGGGAAATTCCCAGAGTCCGGCAAACCGCTCAGGAGCCGTCCGCCGTGCCACCAGCAAACGGGCCGGGCGTTCCAACGAATCCAGTATTGCTGCGCCAACTACTTGTATCTGTGCACTCACCGCCCCAGTCTATGAGGGCGGGCGCCCGCTGACACGATGCCCGGGGCAAGCCCAAAGTCTTCGCAGGGCGGCAGCGCCATAGGAGACAATGGACTGCGGGCGTTGCCCGCCGGCCGGACTGGAATACATAGACCCGTTCCAGGGTTCCGTACAGGGGCACGGGCCGACCATACCCCGGCTCCATCCAACACCCTCGTTGAAAAGCAGGCACATGAGCAGCATCACCCGAACCGGCACTGCACCCACGGTGATGAGCCCCAATCCCGGTGCGGCCATTTTCGCATTGGCCATGGGCGGCGTCGGAATTGGTGTCACGGAATTCACCATGATGGGCCTGCTCACGGAGGTGGAGCAGGGCCTTGACATCAGCACTCCTGAAGCCGGGCACCTTATTTCCGCCTACGCCCTGGGCGTAGTGGTGGGCGCACCGTTGCTCGCCGCCGTGGGAGCCAAGCTGCCGCGCAAGCATCTCGCGCTCGGTCTGATGCTGTTCTTCACCCTGGCAAACCTGACTTCCTATGTTGCTCCCGATTACGGCAGCATGCTGGTTTCCCGGTTCGCGGCCGGGCTGCCGCACGGGGCGTTCTTCGGTGTCGCAGCCGTGATCGCCGCTTCCCTGGTTCCTCCCAGCCGGCGCGGCTGGGCCATCTCCATGGTGATGGCCGGCCTGTCGGTCTCCAACGTCGTCGGCGTACCCGCCGCCACGTGGGTAGGCCAGACCTTCGGCTGGCGGCTGCTCTTCGTCCTCGTCGGAGGCATTGGCGTACTGACGCTGGTCCTGCTGTGGAAATTCGTCCCGTTCCAGCCGCCCCATCCGGACGCGAGTATCCGCCGCGAACTGGGAGCACTCAAACGCCTGCAGGTCTGGCTGGCCATCCTCATCGGCATCGTCGGTTTTGGCGGCTTCTTCGCCACCTATACATACATCGCCCATACCATGACGCTGGTGGCCGGGATCCCCGCATCACTGCTGCCCGTCGTGGTGGCCCTGTACGGGCTTGGCATGGTTGCCGGAACCGTAGCGGGCGGGCGGTTAGCGGATAAATCCGTGATGGGAACCCTCTACTGGGTCCTGCCGGGCATCGCGGTCGCCCTGGTCATTTACGCCGTTGCCGTGCACTGGCCGTGGTCAGCCTTCGTGATGGTGTTCGTAGTGGGAGCGGCCGGCTCCATGCTGGTGCCGGCCCTGCAGACCCGCCTGTTGGACGCCTCGCCGGATGCCCCTTCTTTGGCTTCCTCGCTTAACCACGCGGCGCTCAATGTTGCTAACGCTTTGGGCGCATTCCTGGGCGGTGTGGTCATCGCCTGGGGCTGGGGATTCGTTGCGCCCGCGCTCGTGGGTGCGGTCCTGGCCGTCCTGGGGCTGGCGGTCGCCGTGGTCAGCGGCCTCCTGGAACGCAAAAAACCGCTGGCCACCTGATCCAGGGGAACGGGCAGCCAGCGGCTTCACCGGAACAACCGGCACTCAGGATGGATCAGGGCAGGGGATCCTGCGAGCCTGAACCGGCCGTCACCTGGCCGGCACCGTCGAGGTCATCACGGTGCAGATCCGGTTCGAGGTAGATCACGCGCGCGATCGGAACAGCCGTACGGATCCTGGCTTCAGCGGCGTCAATGGAAGCGGCGATGTCCTTGCCGGTCTCGGCCGCTCCCACGGAGATCTTGGCGGCCACCAGCAGCTCCTCCGGTCCGAGGTGCAGGGTCTTGAGGTGGATCACGCGGTTGTGTCCCCCGGCCTCGATGGCCTCGCTGATCCGCCCCACATCGTCACGGGAGGCAGACTCCCCCAGCAGCAGGGACTTGGTTTCCACCGCCAGCACAGCCGCGATGGCCACCAGCAGCAGGCCGATCATGGCCGTACCTGCGGCGTCCCAGATTCCGTTTCCGGTAATCAGGGTCATGCTCACGCCCACGATTGCGAAAACCAGGCCAAGAAGCGCCCCGAGGTCCTCCAGCAGGATCACTGGCAACTCAGGCTGTTTGGCGGTGCGCACAAAACTCACCCAGCCCTGCTTGCCCCGGATGTGGTTGGATTCGGTAATCGCTGTCCGGAAAGAGACGGACTCCGCTACGATGGCCCCGATGAGGACGGCGAGCGGGACCCACCAGAAATCCCCTTCAATGGCGTGTGGGTGCTGCAGCTTTTCCCAGGCTTCAAAGAGTGCGAAAAGGCCGCCCACACTGAAGAGCACGATGGAGACGATGAACGCGTAGATGTAACGTTCACGGCCATACCCGAAGGGGTGCTCGGCGCTGGCTGCCTTACGGGCGCGTTTGCCACCAATCAGCAGCAACAGCTGGTTCCCCGAGTCGGCAACCGAGTGGATGGCTTCGGCCAGCATTGACGAGGAAGCCGTAAGGAAAAAGGCAACGAACTTGAGGACAGCGATGGTCAGGTTTGCGGCAAGGGCCGCGACGATCGCCTTGGAACCGCCATTTGCAGCCACGGAGGCTTCTCCTCTTCAAAGTTACGGAAACAAGCAGAGATATACGGCGGCGCCGGAAGGCTCCGCCCACGAATACCGTACCTTTTCAGGCGGACAACACGCACCCGCGACAGGCACTAAGCCTGCTGACATTGAAGCGCCCTTATGTTAGCTTGAACACTAATCGGGACAATTAATTCCCGACGAATATGAAGGAGGAGACATGGGTTTTCTTGCTTGGATTATTCTCGGCCTCATAGTGGGGGCCATCGTCAAGGCTGTTATGCCCGGCAGGGTCGGCGGCGGCTGGGTGACGAGCCTCGTGCTGGGCGTAGTCGGCGCGATTGTAGGCGGCTGGATTGGCAGCCTCCTGTTCGGTAAGGGCGACCTTGCCTTCTTTGATCTGGGTACCTGGATCCTCGCGATTGTAGGCGGTCTGGTAGTTGCCGGCATCTACGGCGCCATCACCGGACGCCGCGGGTCCACCCGCGCACCCTAATCACCTCTTATCTCATCTGTTTCATACAGCAAGGGCCCCGAAATGTTCGGGGCCCTGCCTGTTTAAGCTGTGCTGATCGTTGACCGGCCCGCGCGTTACCCCGCCTGCTCCGTATTACCCTGCTGGGAACGGGCACTCGCATAGAGGCACACCGTAGCCGCTGTCCCCAGGTTGAGGCTTTCCGCGGCTCCGTAGACGGGTACAGCCACCCTGTGGTCTGCAAGTGCCAGTTCGGCTTCCGAGAGCCCTTGCGCTTCGTTTCCGAAGAGCCACGCCGTAGGTGCCTCCAACGCATACAGCGATTCGACGCCGGCGGAGGCAATGCGGCGCGCGGCGTTCTGGTCCTGGAGGGTATCCAGGTTGACGTCAC
Source organism: Arthrobacter sp. UYEF21 (assembly GCF_040546085.1). Classification (NCBI taxonomy): domain Bacteria; kingdom Bacillati; phylum Actinomycetota; class Actinomycetes; order Micrococcales; family Micrococcaceae; genus Arthrobacter; species Arthrobacter sp. UYEF21. The sequence goes on along the minus strand of NZ_JBEPNF010000017.1, from coordinate 46,493 downwards.
CGTGGCCGTCCGCAGCCAAAATACCGATCCCGCGCGCGCGGCAGGCGGCTGCGACGTCCTCGATATCGGCTCCCAGAACCACCGGCAAGTGGAACAGCGAACCGGCGGTGGAGCGGACCGCTTTGGGGTTGTAGATATCCACACTTGATCCGGTGAGCACCACTGCGTCGGCTCCGGCGGCATCCGCGGCACGCAGCACCGTACCGGCATTGCCGGGATCCCGCACCTGGCACAGCACCGCGATCAGGCGCGGACCGGCGTCGAGCACTTCTTCGAGGCTGACGTCCAGAAAGCCGCAGACGGCGATAATGCCCTGGGGGTTCACTGTGTCTGACATCGCGGTTAGGACCTCGTCAGTGGCCAGCCGGGCGTTGGTCCCCTCCGCCAGGTCATCAAACTCGGGGTACCGGTCTAGGCACGCTTCGCTCGCGAAAACTTCATGGACCACTCCAGGCAGCCCTGCCGCGAGCCGCTGCTGATGGAGCGTAAGGGCTTCCCTGACGGACTGGGGGCCTTCCGCCAGGAACTGTTCCCGTTTTAAACGGGCCGGGCGCCCTGCAAGCTTTGCCACTTCCCTCACCCGATCAGCTCGGGGGTTGGACAATGGAAATTCTTGCGGGCGCCCGGTTTCGTTCATATAAGAACTTTAGTGGCTGGAGCCACCGGTCCTTGAACTGCCTTCAGTTACTACTTCGCGGCCGGAGCTGACGTGTCAGCAGGCAGGGAGTCTTTGGCGATCTTAACCAGTGCGGCGAAAGCGTTGGCGTCGGAGACAGCGAGCTCAGCCAGCATACGGCGGTCAACCTCGACCTCAGCGGCCTTAAGACCCTGGATCAGGCGGTTGTAGGTGAGGCCATTGGCGCGGGATGCAGCGTTGATGCGCTGGATCCACAGGCGGCGGAAGTCACCCTTCTTCTTCTTGCGGTCGCCGTAGCTGTACACAAACGAGTGCAGCAGCTGTTCTTTGGCCTTGCGGTACAGGCGTGAACGCTGTCCACGGTAGCCCTTTGCGCGTTCAAGGATAACCCGGCGCTTCTTGTGGGCGTTGACCGCCCTCTTCACACGTGCCACGTGCGTACTCCTTCGAAAATTCTGATCCCAAGCAACTACTGCCGGAACAACCGGCTGGCCTGAGAAGCCTTTATGGTAGTTGACTGCTGCCAGGTGGCATCAGTCAGAGAACTTGGAACTTAGATGCCGAGCATCTTCCGGATGACCTTTGCGTCACCCTTGAAGACAATCTTGTCGCCGGCGAGACGACGAGTCAGCCTGGAGGACTTGTGCTCGAGGTAGTGGCGGCGGTTGGCCTGCTGGCGGCGCAGCTTGCCGCTGCCGGTCAGCTTGAAGCGCTTCTTAGCACCACTGTGGGTCTTCATCTTCGGCATGGGAACCGATCTCCTTACGTGTCCGCAGACATTGTCTGCAGTTCTTTCGAGCAGCCACCCCTGCAGGCGGCGTGCTGGTTGCGTACTGCCGGAGGAACCCTCCTGCAGCTTTGAACTAGGTAGTCTTCTTACCGGCCGGCTTCGGAGCTGCCTTGGGGGCAGGCCTTGCAGCAGGCTTCGGAGCTGCAGGCCGGGCTACCGGCTTGGGCATCGGTACCGGCGGCCTGGGAGCTGCCGGAGCCGGTGCGGCTGCCTTGGCTGCTTCAACAGGCTTGGATGCTTCAGCTGCCTTGGGTGCTTCAGCTGGCCTGGCCGCGGGAGCCCTGACCGGAGCCGGGGCTGCCTTGGGTGCTTCCCGCTTGGGAGCAGCGGCCTTCGGAGCTGCCTGCTTAGGCGCCTCCTGTGCAGCGGCTTCCTTCGCAGGAGCCTCCTGTGCAGCGGCTTCCTTCGCAGGAGCCTCCTTGACGCGAGCTTCCTTGACCGGCGCTTCGGTTGCTTCAACGGCAGGCGCTTGGGTTGCTTCAACATTGACCGGCGCTGCCGTTTCCGGTGCTTCCGCCTCGGCGGCTTCAGTTTCCGGCGCTGCCGTTTCGGGCTCGGTGGTGATGGCGAACCCTTCCGGAAGGAGGTCGGCCAACGACTGGGTCAGCGGCGCCTGGTCGTCACCCGTGACGTCGATGCGGCCCGAAGCCTTGGCTTCGTTCTGCGCTTTGGCCTCCGCGCGCTGAGATGCACGGCGTGCCTCAGCCTTGGCTTCCGCTTTGTTCTTCAGCGGGCCCACCACCATGACCATGTTGCGGCCATCAATACGCGGGCTGGACTCAACTACGCCCACCTCGGCGACGTCCTCAGCGAAGCGCTGAAGCAGGCGGATGCCCATTTCCGGACGCTGCTGCTCGCGGCCACGGAACTGGATCATGGCCTTGACCTTGTCACCTGCACCAAGGAAGCGCAGTGCATGGCCGCGCTTGGTCTCGTAGTCGTGGGTGTCGATCTTGAGTCGGAAGCGGATTTCCTTCAGAACGGTGTTCGTCTGGTTCTTCCGGGCTTCACGTGCCTTGACTGCGGCCTCGTACTTGTACTTGCCGAAGTCCATCAGCTTGCACACCGGAGGCTTGGCCTGCGGTGCAACCTCAACGAGATCAAGATCGGACTCGGCAGCCAAACGAAGGGCATCCTCAATACGGACGACTCCTACCTGTTCACCTGCAGGGCCGACCAGCCGCACCTCGGGGACGCGGATACGCTCATTGATTCTTGGCTCGCTAATGTTAAGGCTCCTGTGATTGAAATGGTAATCCACCGGCAAATAGAGAAGGCCCCCAATTGCCGGAGCAATCGAAGGCCTCAATGATCGGGTGCACGGTCCTCTTCAAAAAGGCTGTGCGCAGTACTCCGGGCCCAACGCCCAGTGAACTGTCCGACCGGTACCCGGCAACCTTGCTTCCCTGGAATGACTTCCGGTGGGAAAACGGCTGACGCGGGTGGGAGAGAACTCCGCTTGCAAACTGCATGCCATTCTACAGAAAAAATCCCTCACGACGCAGCGTGGCGCCGGCTGGACCCTAACACAGCAAAATAACGACACTCAGTCGGTCTGTGACAAGCTTACCAGTATGAGTACCCCAGACAGCAATTCACACGTTTTCGAGGCCGCCCCTGCCGAGGCCAACATGAGCCGGCAAATCCGCGACATCTCCGAGGTGCCGGCCATAGAGGTCATCACTACCGCCGCCGTTCACCTGATGAGTGCAGCAGCAGTCAAGCTTGGCCTCGCCGCCGAGGAAAATGCCGAGGAACTGAAGGACCTGGACGAGGCCCGCAAGCTCATCACCGCCCTCGCCGGCCTGGTGACGGCAGCTGCCCCCGAAATCGGCTCCCAGCACGCCGGGCCGTTGCGCGATGGCCTCCGATCACTGCAGTTGGCCTTCCGCGAAGAGTCGTCGATTCCGGACGCCCCGGGCAAGGGCCCCGGAGAAAAGTACACGGGCGCAGTCAACTGACCTGCCCCGGCAACTCCATAAATTAATGACGACGGCGGGCGGACCAGGGCGGTCCGCCCGCCTTCGTCGTTGGTTCCCTTAGTTTTTGTCCAGATAATCGCACTCCCGCGCCGGAAAAGGGACAGTATCTGGACAAAAACTCGGGCAGGACAGCTCAGGCGGCCACCAGGCGGCGCCGTACGGCCTGAAGCAGCAGTCCGACCAGCCAGAGCACGAAGCCAGCCCCGCCCACTGCTAAAAACCCGCCGGACGGGCCCATCCCATCGATGAAGACACCGGCAGGGGGCGCCCCGAGCGCCACACCCGCGGTCAGGGCGGAGCCGTACCAGCCGATTGCCTCGCCGCAGCGGTCTTCGGCCAAAAGGTCTGCGACTTTAACGGCCCGGCCAAGGACGTGGACACACCCACCTCCTTTAGCCCAGGACCGTGAAACCGCTTGTGGCCACCACGGCTCCGGCTGCGGGCCCGATCAGAAGGACCATCTCGCTGGCGAACGAGTCCAGCGCAAAAGCGGTCCGCCGCCGGGTGCCATCCGCAAGGACGCCAAGGGACTGGCGGAGCACGCTGAAGATGGGGAGGGCCAGCAGGCTGCCGATGAAAACCAGCGGCAGCAGCCGTTCATAGCAGGCGTGCAGCACCACGGACCAAATCACTGCTTCGGACCCCACCGACGGGATGAGGGTCTGCCGCGTGGGCCACGGCGGGCCCTCCCCGCTGACCGTCAGCTACTGAACTGCGCGCCGCAACTTAATTTCAAGCGAATCGACCCGCTCACCAAACAATACATTTCGCGACCAGGCAGCCTGCAGTCCAGCCACCAGTTCCTGCACCGCGGCCGCATCTAGGCCATCCTTGAGGTATAGCACCACTTGCAGTTCCGGTCCTGCACCACCGCCGGAGAGCCTCGCTCCCCCGCCGGTGACGGCTGCAACTCCGGAGCCGGGGAGCAGTTCGATGTTCCGGACCGACCGGAATCCGGCGGCCGCAGCAGCCATTTCGGCGGCCAGCGCGGAATCGGTGTAGGACGGAACCCAGCCCTGCTGCTGTGCCAGCGCCCAGACGGCCGGCCGCCGGACCACCAAGGTGACATCGGAACCGGGATCCAGCACCAGAAGCTCTGCGCCTTCGGCGACCGCTGAGAGGGCGGCCCGGGCTGCGTAGACGGCGACCGGGCGGGCTTCAGGATGCCAGGCTGCCAGCTGATCTACCGAGGTGAAGGCAGGCATGGCTGTCCGGCCGTCGGCAGCCTTCAGCGTGACCAGCGCCATGTCGGCCTGCTTGTCCGCCTTCAGGCCATCCACGCCCTCTGCCTCCGCGCCGAGCCTGGCGATGATGGGGATAAAGACCCGCGCAGTTGCGAGGGAAGCAACCACCGATGCTTCGTCGCCGCTGCCGTCAACCAATGCCCTGACGGCGGTGAGGTAGCCAGCGTCGGCCGTTCCGTCGTCGTCCTCGAAATTGTGGATCTTGCCGTCGTCCCCGGCCAGGCTCCGGCCCTCCCAGGGCCGGCCGGCCGAGTCCGCAGATCCGCCCGCACCGGCAAGGGCAGCCGCGATGTGTCCGGGGAGGTGGCGCGTCACCGGCGGGCTGCCGGCCGCATCCGCGTTGGGCGTGCTGTCCACGGGATCCGGCTAGCGGCGTCCGGCGACGTCAAGGGCTTCGGGCAACGTGAAGGCACCGGCGTAGAGCGCCTTGCCAACGATCGCGCCTTCAACACCCAAGGGGACCAACGACCGGAGCACTTTCAGGTCGTCAAGGCTGGAGATACCACCGGAGGCGACCACAGGTTTACCCGTCTTCTCCACCATCTGACGCAGGAGCTCCACGTTGGGCCCTTGCAGAGTGCCATCCTTCGTGACGTCGGTGACGACATAACGGGAGCATCCGGCCTCTTCCAGGCGGCCCAGAACCTCCCAAAGGTCGCCGCCTTCCTTGGTCCAGCCCCGGCCCGCCAGCGTTGTGCCGCGGACATCAAGGCCGACGGCGATCTTGTCGCCAAAGCGCTCGATGGCCTTGCGCGTCCATTCCGGGTTCTCCAGGGCTGCAGTGCCCAGGTTGACGCGGGCCACGCCGAGATCCAGCGCCGCCTCGAGGGATTCGTCGTCCCGGAGCCCACCGGAGAGCTCTACCTTGATGTCCAGCCGGCCTACTACTTCTCGGAGCAGTTCGGCGTTGGAGCCCCTGCCGAATGCGGCGTCGAGATCCACCAGGTGCACCCATTCAGCACCCTGCTGCTGCCAGTTGAGTGCAGCCTCCAGCGGTGTGCCGTAGCCTGTCTCACTGCCGGCCTCCCCCTGAACCAGTCGTACGGCCTGGCCGTTTACGACGTCAACGGCGGGCAGGAGTTCTAGAACCGGCAGATCGGTTGCGGTGGTCATCTCAAATCCTCTTCGGGTTGTGGTGCTGGTGTAGCGGGCAGACAATGTGTGGGCTATTTCCCGGGGAGCGTCAGCAGGTACGCGGCCAGCAGCGACGTCCCCGCCAGCACGTAAAAACCAATCTGGATCCAGAGCGGTTTGCCCTGCTGGCGGAAGGACAAGGCGCCGCCCACCATGATGCCGGCCAGTCCCATCAGGACGATGGACCACATCTAGGCGGTACCCGCGGCGGCCGGCTTGCGGAGGCCGTCCACCCAATTGCGCAGCAGCCTGGCGCCGGCGTCTCCTGATTTTTCGGGGTGGAACTGGGTGGCGCACAGCGGCCCGTTCTCCACGGCGGCAACAAATCGCGCGCCGTGCTCGGACCAGGTCACCAGCGGGGCCGTCATCCGGGGCTGGATGACGTCGAAGTTCCAGTCCTGGACACCGTAGGAGTGCACGAAGTAGAACCGCTGGTCCTCGACACCGGCGAACAGCTTGGAGCCTTCCGGAACCTGCACGGTATTCCAGCCCATGTGCGGCACCACGTCGGCAGGAAGCAGTTCCACCTTGCCTGGCCATTCCCCCATGCCTTCGGCTTCGGTGCCATGCTCAACACCGGCTTCAAACATCACCTGAAGACCCACGCAGATTGCCAGGACGGGCCGGCCGCCGGCCACCCGCCTGCCAATCAGCCGGATTCCGTCCACGGCTTTGAGCTCACGCATGACGGTTTCGAAGGCACCAACGCCGGGCACCACCAGGCCGTCAGCGTTCAGCACATCTTCCGGCTTGGAGCTAAGGATGACCTCGGCGCCCGCCCGTTCAAGGGCACGCACGGCCGAGCGGACGTTCCCTGAACCATAGTCCAGAACGGTGACAGTGGGCTTACCTTCGGGCGATACGGTTTTTTTACCGGCGGCCGGATCGATCACGGCGCCGTCCCGGAGGACCTGGCCCGTCACAGGGCACCCTTGGTGGAAGGGATTCCCTCCACGCGGGGATCAGGTTCGATGGCGGCACGCAGGGCACGGGCAAATGCCTTGAACTGGGCCTCGACGATGTGGTGGGGATCGCGGCCCGCGATGACGTTCATGTGCAGGCAGATGCCTGCGTGCAGCGTGATGGCTTCAAAGACATGGCGTGTCAGTGACCCGGTGAAGTGGCCGCCGATCAGGTGGTATTCCTGGCCGGCGGGCTCGCCCCCATGCACCAGATACGGACGTCCGGAGACATCCACCACGGCGTGGGCCAGTGCTTCGTCAAGGGGTACCGTGGCCTCGCCGAACCTACGGATGCCGGCCTTGTTGCCCAGCGCCGTGCGCAGGACCTCACCGAAGGTGATCGCGACGTCCTCCACCGTGTGGTGGACGTCGATGTGAATGTCACCGGTGGCCTTGACCGTCATATCGATGAGCGAGTGCTTGCACAGCGCCGTAAGCATGTGGTCGTAGAACGGAACAGACGTGTCGATGTCCGAAACGCCTGTGCCGTCGAGGTTGATCTCCACGAGCACTGACGATTCACTGGTGGCACGCTCCATGCGTGCGGTCCGTGACTCGGCAGCGTTCGATCCGGTGGAACTCATGGTCATATGTCCTTAAAGCGCAGGAGTGAGGGACGCCCCAAGGCGCCGGTACTTCAAGTTTAGGCCGGGAGCTTGGCCTGGTTGGTCAGGATGCCCTCCAGGGAAGTCAGGAAGGCTGTTGTTTCCGCCTCAGTTCCCGCAGTGACGCGGAGGTGTCCGGGGATTCCGACGTCGCGGATCAGCACCCCCGCATCCAGCAACTGTTGCCACACCCCGTGCGGGCTCTCAAGCCCCCCGAAGAAGACGTAGTTCGAATCAGAGGCCGCGGGCTTGAGGCCCATCCGGGTCAGCTCAGTAACGATGCGGTCCCGCTGTTCCTTGATGTCCCGGACGTCTGCCATCAGCGCAGTCCGGTGCTGAAGTGCGGCGAGGGCAGCCGCCTGGGTGATGGCAGAGAGGTGATATGGCAGCCGGACCAGGCGGAGGGCGTCCGTGACTTCAGGCGCGGCGGCCATGTAGCCCAGGCGCGCTCCGGCAAGGGCAAAGGCTTTGCTCATGGTGCGCGAAACAATCAGGCGTTCCCGTCCGGGCAGCAGAGTGAGCGCGCTGGGTGTTCCGTCGTGCGCAAACTCGTGGTAGGCCTCGTCTACGATCACGATGGTCTGGCTGGCCTCACCGGCGGCGTAGACAGCTTCCACTACGTCCAGGCCAAGGCCGGTACCGGTGGGGTTATTAGGCGAGCACAGGAAGACGATGTTGGGTTGAAGCTCCTTGACCTGCAAGGCAGCGGACTCGGCGCTGAGCCCGTAGCCCTCTGCGCGCTGCCCCACTATGTATTCGGTGTCCGTGCCGCTGGCAAGGAGCGGGTACATGGAATACGTGGGCGGGAAGCCCAAAGCCTTGCGGCCCGGACCGCCGAATGCCTGCAGGATCTGCTGGAGTACCTCGTTGGATCCGTTGGCCGCCCAGATGTTGGTGGCGTCGAGCCCGTGACCGAGGTATTCGGCCAGCGCTTCCCGGAGGTCGGTGAACTCACGGTCCGGGTAACGGTTGAGCCCTGCCACCGCTTCCGCCACTGCCGCGCTGATCGCGGCCTGTACTTCGGCCGGAACGCCATGGGTGTTTTCATTGACGTTCAGCAGGATGGGGACATCCAACTGAGGGGCACCGTAAGGGGTCAGTCCGCGGAGATTGGTCCGGAGTGGAAGTCGGTTCAGACGCTCTAGCTGGTCATTCACCTGAACAGTTTAGTTCCGAAGCACACACCCGGAAAATGTGACGTCTTACTGGGCCTCGTTGGACATCCGGCCGGTCCCGGCAGCTACTGGGCGGGGACGAACAACTGCTGGCCGGGCACCACGCCGCCGGAGGTGAGGTTGTTCAGCTGAACGATGTCTGCGATGACGTCGCGGGCGTCCCGCTGGGGCACTGCGGTGGCGGCGATGGCCCAGAGTGACTGCCCGGCCTGGACCGTGACGGTGACCGTAGGCGTCACGGAGAGATCGGCGGCAGAGTCGGCCGCCTTCGCCGGAGAGTTAAGGAACCCGGCAAGCGAGAGCAGAACCGCAGCCAGGATCACCAGCGGGATGCCGATGAGCACCACGCGACCCCTGCGGGTCAGGCGGAGCGGAGGCAATGGTTCCTTCCGCTGCCGGGACGCTATGGACTTCCGTGACGGGCGGGAGGTCCAGCCAGCCCGATCATCCCGAGGCGCCCACTCAGGTCCCTGCGCCGCCTCAAGCCGTGAGGTGAGGTGCTGGACGGAAACGAACTGCGGACGGGAGTCCTGCGAAGCAGATATAGCTGACATGAGATGAGCCCTCCTGGACCATACTGTGCTGCCCGGTGTGCCATACGCATCCCTTTCCTGTACCGGCTGAGCCGTAACACGATGCGAATATTCGAATCCGCAGACGACGAGTAGAACACATGTTCGAACTTTGCTTCTCCATTTTTAGCACTTATCAACGAATATTGTCGAGACTCGCTAGAACAAATGTTTGAAAAAGCCAAGTGGCTGGCCTACGTTTGGATCAAAGAACAACCACTCCTGTAGTTGATCAGCAGGGTCTGACAATCAATCAGCCCGGAGGTTCCACGCACCAGCGGCCGGACCGGAACCGGGGCAACCGAAAGGCATTGGCGAACATGGCAGCACCAGCCGCCGAGGGCAAGGCACCGCCACAGGGCCGCCAGGCCCAAAGGACTCCCAAGGGACTTACCGCCCGCCAGAAAAAGATCCTTGAGACGATCCAGCGTTCCGTCAATGACAACGGTTATCCCCCGTCCATGCGGGAAATCGGCGACACTGTGGGTTTGGCGAGCCTCTCCAGCGTCACCCACCAGCTTTCCCAGCTCGAAAAGTTGGGCTATCTCCGCCGGGATCCCAAGCGGCCGCGCGCCATGGAAGTCCTGATGCCCTTGACGCTGGATGGCGGCTCGGCCAAATCCCGCGGCTCAGCCAAACCGGCCGTCCTGCACAGCATCGGCGGAACGGTCACAGAACTTCCGACCGCCATGGACACGGCAATGGTGCCATTGGTGGGCCGAATCGCTGCCGGCGGACCGATCCTTGCCGATCAGGTAGTTGAAGATGTCATGCCCCTGCCCCGCCAGCTCGTGGGTCAGGGTGAGCTGTTTATGCTGCGCGTGGCCGGCGACTCCATGGTGGACGCTGCCATCTGCGACGGCGACTGGGTAGTGGTGCGCCGGCAGGCAGACGCCGCCAACGGGGATATCGTTGCGGCCCTATTGGACGACGAAGCCACCGTGAAAACATTCCGCCAGCGCGATGGCCACACTTGGCTGTTGCCGCAGAACACCCAGTACGAGCCTATCCTTGGTGATCACGCCACCATCATGGGCAAGGTCGTCTCGGTCCTGCGTTCCCTGTAGTACCGGCCGCTCTAGAACCGGCCGTTGCACTGCCGGCCGCGGCAGCGTACTGGCCGATGTCATACCGGCGCCGTGATACCGGCAGTGACGGTCGCTGTAGGACCGTCAGGCGTCTTTCCCGGCCAGCCTTTGGAGGGCGGCAAAGGCTGTCTTGCGGTCCGTGGTGGGCCAGAACGGCGGAAGCGCCGCGCGGAGGAACCCGGCGTACCGCTCCGTGGCAAGGCGTGAATCGAGGACGGCCACTACTCCCTTGTCCCCAGTCGAACGGATCAGCCGGCCCGCCCCCTGGGCAAGGCGGATGGCCGCGTGCGTGGCCGACACCGCCATAAAGCCGTTTCCGCCGGCCTGCGCAACGGCACGCGAGCGGGCAGTCATCAGCGGATCATCCGGCCGCGGGAACGGAATGCGGTCGATCACCACCAGCCGGCAGGATCCGCCCGGAACATCAACCCCCTGCCACAGGGACATGGTGCCAAACAGGCAAGTATCAGGCTCGTCAGCGAACTGCTTTACGAGCGCGGTCATAGTGGAGTCGCCCTGGCAGAGGATGCTGAGCCCCAGCCGCGGGCGCATTGCCCCAGCAGCCTCTTCGGCCGCACGGCGCGACGAAAAGAGGCACAGCGCGCCGCCGCCGGACGCCCGTATCAGTGCCTCCAGCTCGTCGAGGGCCTCGGGTGACGCGCCGCGGCCGGGTTTGGGCAAGTGCCCGGCCACATACAGGATGCCCTGCTTCGGATAGTCGAACGGCGATCCGACGTCGATACCCGTCCAGCTCGGAGCGCCCTCCCCTACCAGTCCCAGGCCACCGGCGGCAGGTTCGAACGCTGACCCAATGGCCAGGGTTGCCGAGGTCAGCACCACGGTGTGGCCGGCGAACAGACCTTCACGCAACTTGCCGGCGACACTGAGCGGCGCGACGTTGATCAACGCGGGAGAGGTCTCGTCAGGCTGCGAATAGCCCTGTTGGGGGTCGAAGGAACTGGCGCGGGAAAACCACACCACTTCGCGGTTCTCGCGGGCGACGATGAGCCGTTCACACAGTTCCAGGATCAGCATCAGCCGCGAGCGGGCAAGCTGCCGCCCGCCGTCGGCCGTTTGGCTGCCGTCACCCTTGGAATCTGACAGGGCAGCCCGGCAAGCCTCCCGCAACTGGTCCACGCAGTCCAGCTGTTCATCATTGAGTCCGTTGGGCAGGAGCCCGTCAGAGACTCCCGCCAGCGCGAGTTCGAGGTTGGCCGCGGCCGCGTTGAGTGCGTCAACCGTGATGGCAGTGTGTTTCCGTGCGCCCGAGGCTGCCGCGTAAATCATGGCCACCGAGAGCTGCCCGGAGACCGCACCTGTGACCCGGTCCTGGAGTTCGTGGGCCTCGTCCACCACTACAACGTCATATTCGGGAAGTACGGCAAGGCCCTCGAAGGCGCTGACGGCCAGCATGGCATGGTTGGTGACCACAACGTCGGCCTCGGCCGCCTCATGGCGTGCCAGTTCACTGAAACACTCGGCAGCCATCGGGCATTTCTGTGCGCCCAGGCATTCCATCGAGGTGACCGAAACCTGCCGCCAGGCGCGGTCCGTGACGCCGGGAAGAAGTTCGTCGCGGTCTCCGGTGGCGGTTTTTTCCGCCCATTCGCGCAAGCGCACTACTTCCTTGCCCAGCTGCGACGAGGGTCCGCCCAATGCGGCAGCGAAATGCGGGACGCTGGTGTCTTCACCCAGGGAGAAAAGCTGGCCCTCGGCCGGCTCCTCTGAGGGGAAGCCGCCTTCGAGCTTGTGCCGGCACACATAGTTGGAGCGTCCCTTGACCAGCGCTACCTTTACGGGACGGTCCAGGGCGGGGGTGATCGTCTTCAGCAGCCGGGGAAGATCCCGGCCCACAATCTGGGTCTGCAGCGCAAGGGTTGCAGTGGAAACCAGAGTGGGCTTGTTGCTCACCAGCGAGTGCGCAATGAGCGGGATGAGGTACGCGAGCGACTTGCCGGTGCCGGTGCCGGCCTGGACCAGGAGGTGGTCTCCGGTTTCGATGGCCTTGGCCACCCGCCTTGCCATCTCGTGCTGACCGGCGCGGCTTTGGCCGCCCATCCCGGCGACGGCACGGTCGAGGAGCTCAATCACGAACTCCTCGCCGGCCGTTTCGGAAATTTCCCCTGCCGCCAGGTCAGTCATTTTTGACGAAGGATTCCAGTTCAGCCGCAAGGCCCTCCCGGACCATCACGACGGCGCGCGTACCGTATTCGCCGTGGTCCAGACTGAGGATCTCGGCGTCGGTCTCGTGCAGTTTGCTGATCAGGTCGCCTCGGTCGTACGGGATAAGAAGCTCGAGTTTGACGCTGGGCCGCGGAATCCCGTCGCTGATGGCCTTAAGCAGTTCGGCGATCCCTTCGCCTGTCCGGGCCGACACCACTACATGGCGCGGCTCGCGCTGCTTGAGGCGCTCAACCACAAACGGATCTGCGGCGTCGGCTTTGTTGAGCACGATGATCTCAGGCACCTTGCGGGCATCCACCTCACTGAAGACCTGGCGGACGGCAGCGATCTGGCCTTCGGGGTCCGGGTGGGAGACGTCCACCACGTGCAGGATCAGGTCGGCATCCGCCACTTCTTCCAGCGTGGAGCGGAATGCTTCCACCAGCTGGGTGGGCAGCGACCGGACAAAACCTACGGTATCGGCCAGCGTGTACCCTAGGCCGTCCGAGGTCTCGGCCTTGCGCACTGTCGGATCCAGGGTGGCGAAGAGAGCGTTCTCCACCAGCACGCCGGCGTCGGTGAGCCTGTTGAGCAAGGAGGACTTGCCGGCGTTGGTGTACCCGGCGATCGCCACCGACGGCACTGAATTACGACGGCGGTTTGCCCGCTTCGTTTCCCGTGCCGGCTTCATCGCGGCGATCTCCCTGCGCAGCTTGGCCATGCGGGTGCGGATGCGGCGGCGGTCCAGTTCGATCTTCGTTTCGCCGGGCCCACGCGAACCCATGCCGGCGCCCGCGCCACCCACTTGGCCACCGGCTTGGCGGGACATCGATTCGCCCCAGCCGCGGAGCCGTGGCAGGAGGTATTCGAGCTGCGCCAGTTCCACCTGGGCTTTGCCCTCACGGCTCTTGGCGTGTTGGGCAAAGATGTCCAGGATCAGGGCGGTGCGGTCAATGACCTTTACCTTGACGATGTCCTCAAGTCCGCGGCGCTGGGAGGGTGCCAGTTCGGCGTCGACCACCACGGTATCCGCGCCGGTTGCCATCACGATTTCCTTGAGTTCAAGGGCCTTTCCGGAGCCCAAAAACGTACCGGGGTCCGGCTTGGCACGGCGCTGCACCATCCCGTCAAGGACTTCCGATCCGGCGGTCTCGGCGAGGGCTGCGAGTTCGCGCAGGGAATTCTCCGCGTCCGCTAGGGTGCCTTCGGACCAAAGCCCGGCCAGCACCACCCGTTCGAGCCGCAGCTGCCGATATTCGACTTCGGTGACATCTTCGAGTTCGGTGGACAGGCCGGCAACGCGCCGCAGTGCCCGGCGTTCCGCCAGGTCCTGCTGGTCGCCGTCGTAATCTGTGTGTTCATCAGCCAGGCGGGAAATGGCCTGGGCCCTGCCAAACACAGCCTTATCGCCGTCGGTGGCGGTGACGTTCCTGGCCGGTACGTCCTTGGCAAGAATCCGGTCGATGACAGCTTGGATTTCCTCGGGACTCATGTCCTGGGCTGCTGGATCGGAACCGGGGTTGGGCTGGCTGGTCATGGTCTCCTTTGAAGATTCGGCATCTTCAGAATAGTGCCGATCGTTGGTCAGTGGTGAAGTATTCGCGCTGGGCTGACGGCTGGCAGTCATGCGGACCTCCTGGTCTGCTGCGCGCGCCGGTCGAAGCGGTGACGCGCAGGGGCGGGTCAGCATCACAGCTGATGCGTGGAGTCGAAGGGGCGCGGGCAAATCTCAGGAAGGGACCGGCTCTGGAATGATCACTCGAGTTTGCCCTGCGGCAGGACAGGCACGGTAGTCCTGTGCTGGGCGCACATGCGGAGGGATGATACCTGCATCGCTGTGGAGCACGGTCTCGGGACGGGCGGCTTGACAGCACAGGCCCATGCCGGCTACTCGAAGATCAAGAACATGCGTTCCAGATTAGCAGACCAGGTGGCAGCCGTTTCGCTTTGTCCACTGCGGCCAACTAATCTGGCCAGTTATGGAGTCCGCACACTATTTCAGCGCATCGCCCGCCGGGCCGTTCACCCGCAAACCCCTCACGGTGGAACTGGCCGGCGCGACGCGCACACTGCAGACCGCCGGCGGGATCTTCAGCCCCGACGGCATCGACAAAGGAACAGCGGTCCTCCTGGCTGAAGTTCCGGCTCCGTCGGCCGCCGGGAACCTCCTGGACATCGGCTGCGGCTGGGGGCCCATAGCCCTGACCCTTGCCCTGCGGGCGCCGCATGCCAAGGTCTACGCGGTGGATGTCAACGAACGCTGCATCACCCTGACCAACGAAAACGCGGCTCTGCTGGGCCTGGGCAACGTGCTGGCCAGCACCCCCGACACCGTGGACCCGGACCTGCGCTTTGATACCATCTGGTCCAACCCGCCCATCCGGATCGGCAAAGACGAACTGCACAGCCTGCTGACGCAGTGGCTGCCGCGACTGGCGCCGGGCGGTTCAGCCTGGCTGGTGGTGCAGAAGAACCTGGGCTCCGATTCGCTTCAGCGCTGGCTGTCCGCCGAGCTGGACCGATCCTTTACAGTCACCCGCGAGAGCACCGCCAAGTCCTTCCGGATCCTGCGGGTCAGGAAAGCGTCCCACTAGCCACGATGACCGCGGGGCCGCTGAGTTCGACGTGTTCATGGCCGCCCGCACCGGCGAAGAATTTGACGCCGACCACACCGCCCGGCACGTTGACCAGCCAGGAGTCCGGAGCCTCCGCCCCTGCCCAATGCCGTGTGGCCACCGCAGCGGCGCACGCACCGGTTCCGCAGGACTGGGTTTCCCCGACGCCCCTTTCGTGGACACGCATCGTGACAGTGCCGATGCCGTCATGGACCAGCGGTTCGGCGGGCACCACAAATTCGACATTGGTGCCGTTGGCGGGCACGGGATCAACCTTCGGTGCGGCAAAGAGCCTGGTGGACTCCAGCTCGGCCAGTTCTGCCAGAGCGACTACCGTGTGCGGGTTGCCCATGCTGACGGACAGGGCCGGGCGGGGTACTTCCAGGCCGTCCGCGGTCACGAGGGAATCCATGGCTTTGGCGCTCGCTTCCCCGGGGAAAATGAACTCCCACGGCCCCATGTCCACGGCGTAGCTGTCGCCGGTACGGACCACTGTCTTGACGCCGCCGCGCGTACCGATGGTGAGCGATCCGCCGTCGTGCAGGCTAACCAGTCCCTCGGCACGGAGGAAGTGCACAAAAACTCGGACGCCGTTGCCGCACATTTCCGAAAGGGAACCGTCGCCGTTGCGGTAGTCCATAAACCATTCCGCCTCGGGGCTGCTGCCCAGCAGTTGGCGGCCTTCAGAAAGATAGCGGGACGGAACGGCCCTGATCATGCCGTCCCCGCCGATACCGCGGTGCCGGTCGCACAGGGCGGCAACCTGGCCGGCGTCAATAGTGTGGACGCCGTCCGGATCGGCGATCAACACAAAGTCGTTACCAGTGCCGTGTCCCTTGGAGAAGCGGAGTCCGCCCAGTGTGCGGAAGGCGGGCTCAGCGGTCTCTGCGGGGGTTGCGTCCATGGTCCTAGATTACCGCCAGGGCAACAAACGGCTAATACGGCCGACGACGGCGCGCGGCCAGGCACGTCCGGAGTGCGGCTGCGGTGTGGGTAACGTCAGGCAGGACTGCAGTGCGGATGCGGTGTCAGTGACACAGTGCCGCGGCCTGCGCCGCAAGGTCCGGCGTTTGCCAATCCAGCCAGCTGATGCGCGCATCCGCACGGAACCAGGTGAGCTGGCGCCGGGCGAACTGCCGGGTGGCCACGATGGTGTCTTCGGCGGCTTCCCCAACGGTTGCGGCGCCGTCGAGCACCTGCAGGAACTGGGCATAGCCGAGGGCGCGCGGCGCGGTCTTGCCGCGGCGCAGCCCTGCGGAGTCAAGCCGGCGAACCTCCGCCAGCAGGCCCCTCTTAACCATGCTGTGGACCCGTACGGCCAGCCGTTCACGCAATACTTCGCGGTCTACCCCGAGTCCGATCTGCACGGCAGGCTGGACGTACTCCCGCTGGGGCATGAAGGAACTGAACGGCCGGCCGGTGAGCTGGTGCACCTCCAGCGCCCTGATGATGCGTCGCGCATCGCTGACGCGGGCAGCGGATACGGGGTCCACCTCCCGGAGCCGCGCCAGGAGGGCTTCCGGACCGGTCTGCTCAAGTTCGGCCTCCAAATTCCGGCGCAGATCGGGGTCCGTGCCGGGGAACTCAAGAACGTCCAAAGCGGCCCGCACGTAGAGGCCGGAACCGCCCGCCAGAATGGCGCGTTTGCCGCGGGCGTGGATGTCGCTGATGATCGCCCTGGCCTGCTGCTGGAAGTCAGAAACGCTCGCTTCCTGGGTGACGTCCAGGGTGTCCAAAAGGTGGTGGGGAACTCCCCGGCGTTCAGCTACGGAGATCTTGGCGGTGCCGATATCCATGCCCCGGTAGAACTGCATGGCATCGGCATTGATCACCTCGCCGTCCACCTTCAGCGCAAGGCTGACCGCCAGATCGGACTTACCTGAGCCGGTAGGACCGACTACCGCGATGACCGGAGGCGAGGCCACCGGTCAGCGGCTCCGGACGGGAAGGGTGGGCATGCCGAGTGAAACTCCGGTCCGGCCTGGGCCGCTGCCCGCGGCACCCGCACCCGCGCCCCCGGGCGCCGGAGCTCCGCATGAATCGGCCTGTGACCTGTCCCAGGCATCGCCGGCACGGGAACGGCGCAGGCTGTAATCCTCCGGGACGGGGTCCGCCACGAGGTGGAAGGCTGCGGCCTCGGTGATGGTGACAGTGACCAGATCCCCGGGCCGTGGTGTCTCGGCACCGACCGGAACGGAGAAGTGCACGAGTCGCTGGTCCTGTGACCGGCCGGAAAGCCGGTGGGTTTCTTCCGACTTCCGCCCGGACTGGGCGGTCACCATCACCTCCACCCGGCGGCCCAACAGCCTGGCGTTCTCTTCGGCGGCAATCCTGTCCTGCAGGGCGGTCAGTCGCTCGAAGCGTTCCTGGACCACGGCCTTGGGCAGTTGGTCCGGCAGGTCTGCGGCCGGTGTGCCGGGTCGCTTGGAGTACTGGAAAGTAAAGGCGGTGGCGAAGCGGGATTTTTCCACCACATCGAGCGTGGCTTGGAAGTCCTCCTCGGTTTCACCGGGGAAGCCCACGATGATGTCGGTGGAGATGGCGGCGTGCGGGATCTTTTCGCGGACCTTGTCCAGGATGCCCAGGAACTTGGTGGACCGGTAAGACCGTTTCATGTCCTTCAGGACTTTGTCCGACCCCGACTGCAGCGGCATATGCAACTGCGGCATCACGTTGGGCGTCTCGGCCATGGCGTCAATGACGTCATCGGTGAAGGCGGCGGGGTGGGGGCTGGTGAAACGTACCCTTTCCAGGCCGTCGATCTCGCCGCACGCGCGCAGGAGCTTGGAAAACGCCTGCCTGTCACCGAATTCCACGCCATAGGAGTTCACGTTCTGCCCCAGGAGGGTCACTTCGATGGCCCCGTCATCGACGAGGGCCTGGATTTCGGCCAGGATGTCGCCGGGCCGGCGGTCCTTTTCCTTGCCGCGCAGGGCCGGGACGATGCAGAAGGTGCAGGTGTTGTTGCAGCCGACGGAAATGGACACCCAGCCTGAGTAGGCCGAGTCCCGCTTGGTGGGCAGCGTGGAGGGGAAAACGTCGAGGGATTCGAGGATCTCCAGCTGCGCTTCGTTGTTGTGCCGGGCCCGGTCCAGCAATGCCGGGAGCGCCCCGAGGTTGTGCGTGCCGAAGACGGCGTCCACCCACGGCGCCTTCTTGAGGATGGTCTCGCGGTCCTTCTGTGCCAGGCAGCCGCCCACGGCGATCTGCATCCCGGGGTTGGCAGCCTTCACCGGCGCCAGCATTCCCAGGTTGCCGTAGAGCTTGTTGTCTGCGTTTTCCCGGACGGCGCAGGTGTTGAACACCACAACGTCAGCCTGCTCACCCCCGGCCGGAACATAGCCCGCATCCTCAAGCATGCCCGCCATCCGCTCAGAATCATGGACGTTCATTTGGCAGCCAAAAGTGCGCACCTGATAGGTGCGGGGCTGCGGTGCGCCAGCGTCTAGGGAAGGGACGGTACCGGATGTGGGGGAAGGAATGGTCAAACTCACCTGTTAAGGGTACCGGCTCGGCGGGTCAGCCGCCCCGCGAAGACGCCAGCCTCCGCAATCTAAAGCTCCGGCGGGTTGTCCCCGTGGTCACCGCCGCGGCCGCCCAGCCGGGCGTCGAGTACCTCTCCGACCACCCGGAACGCCTGGGACGGCTGATAGCCCTTCCGCGCGAGCATGGAGGCCAGGCGGCGGGCGATTTTGTCCCGCTCCGCCCTGTCCGCCAGGTCGGTGCCAGGGCGGAGTTTCCGTTCCACGAGAACGCGGGCGGCCGCTTCCTCGTCCGCATCGGAAAGCTGCTCCAGCGCGGCAGCGGCAGTGTCCGCATCGATGCCCTTATCCGACAGCTCACGGCGCAGGGCCCCCTTCGCGAGCTTCCGTGACTGGGACCGGCTCCGCACCCACATGTCGGCGAAGTCAGCGTCGTCGATGAGGCGGACCTCCTGGAACCGGTCCAGCACAGCCTCTGCCACATCCTCGGGGATGTTCCGGTCCGCGAGTTTGCGCGCCAACTGCAGCCGGCTTTTAGCCGAACCTGTCAGCTGTCGCAGAACAATCGCCCGCGCGGCGGACGCGGGGTCAGGCTCTGCGTCCGCCGCGATGGAAGACTCCGGATCGGGGTCAGACCACCGGGCCTTAGAAGCCGTCAACGGCCTTCAGCTTGGGCGCGTCCTTGGACTCGTCCGCGGCAGGCTTGGTACCTACGCCAAGCTTCTCCTTGATGATGCGTTCAAGTTCAGCGGCCAACTCGGGGTTATCGCGCAGGAACCTGCGGGAGTTCTCCATGCCCTGCCCCAGCTGGTCACCGTCGTAGGTAAACCATGAACCGGACTTCTTGATGATGCCGTGCTCCACCCCCATGTCGATGATGCCGCCCTCACGGGAGATGCCCTGGCCGTAGATGATGTCGAACTCGGCGATCTTGAAGGGTGGGGCCATCTTGTTCTTGACGATCTTGGCCTTGGTGCGGTTACCAACAGAGTCCGCACCTTCCTTGAGCGTCTGGATGCGGCGAACGTCGATGCGGATGGAGGCGTAGAACTTCAGCGCTTTACCACCGGTGGTGGTCTCCGGGGAACCGAAGAACACGCCGATCTTTTCACGGAGCTGGTTGATGAAGATGGCGGTGGTTTTGGTCTGGCTCAGGCGGCCGGTGATCTTACGCAGCGCCTGGCTCATCAGGCGGGCCTGCAGGCCGACGTGGCTGTCGCCCATGTCGCCTTCGATTTCCGCGCGGGGCACCAGGGCGGCAACAGAGTCGATGACGATGACGTCCAGCGAGCCGGAGCCGATCAGCATGTCCATGATTTCCAGCGCCTGCTCACCGGTGTCAGGCTGGGAGACCAGGAGCGCATCGGTATCGACCCCCAGTTTGGCGGCGTATTCCGGATCCAGGGCGTGCTCAGCATCGATGAATGCGGCGATCCCGCCCTGGCGCTGCGCGCTGGCGACGGCGTGCAAAGCAACGGTGGTCTTGCCGGAGGATTCGGGGCCGTAGATCTCTACGACGCGGCCGCGGGGCAGTCCACCGATGCCCAGAGCGATGTCCAGGGCAATGGAGCCCGTAGGGATGACCTCGATGGGGGCGCGAACTTCGTCCCCGAGCCGCATCACGGATCCCTTGCCGAACTGCTTGTCAATCTGGGCCAGCGCTGCTTCCAGCGCTTTTTCACGATCCGGGGCTGCCGCCATGGTTCACACCTCTAATGCTTTCTCGCTTTGGAGTGGCCTCAGCGGCCGTTATTGGTCATCTCTGACGCTAATGGCACCCGCCGACATTCAAGCCGGATGTCATCGCCTATGTGGATAACCCACTACAAAAAGCATAGCTTTACCCGAACAGATATTCGAACAGATCCGGCGGCGTGTCAGCCGGCAAGAAGTCAGTCCCGGGGCTTGACGTCCAGGCCCAGGCGCCGCTCGGGCGGGACGTCCTGGACGTCGCAGATCGCCTGCCACACGTCGCGGGGGCTCACGCCGGCCCCGAGGGCTTGGTCAGCTGTTCGTCCGCCAACTCCGGCAAGAACCAGGCTGCTGCTCAGGACCCGCGAATAGCCGGCCCCGAATTCGTCGTCCATAAGCCGCCAATAGTCACTGATCCGCACCAATAGAGTCTCTCACGGTCACGGACCCTAGAATTGTTGCCATGAGCAACCCTGCCGATGGTCCACCTGCCCCAGGCCCCGCCGCAGCCGGTCACGCTGCCCCGGGTCCCGGCGCTGACACCGTCGATGACGCACTGAACACCGTGGAGCAGCAGATCAGCCTCTTTTGGCGTCGTGCGCGGTCGGTGTCCCATCAGCTCTCGCGCCAGGTCCACCCGGATCTGGAGCCGGCCGCTTACGGTTTGTTGGCGGTGATCCGGCGCGAAGGTCCCATCCGGTTGACTGACCTCGCCCTGAACATCGGCGTGGGAAAGCCCTCGGTCAGCCGCCAGATCGCCTTTCTGGAAAGCATCGGCCTGGTCTTCAAGGAAGCCGATCCCCTGGACGGACGGGCGCAGTCAATCCGTCTCACTGCAAGGGGTGAGGAGAAGATGCATCAGGTCCAGGATGCGCGCCAGCAGGATTTCCGCGAACGTTTGGGGGAATGGCCAGTAGAGGAACTGCAGACCCTCGCCGAATGTATGGCTAAGCTCAACTCCCTCTTCGACCTTGACGTCCTGGCCAAAGACATGTCCGCCCAGCGCGGCAGCAGGCCGGGCAACATCACTTAGTAACCACACGACGAAGCCGCCGGCTACTGCCGGAGGCTTCGTCGTTCATGATTTCAGGGCAGTGCGGGCGGCTTTAGCGTGCGCTGGAAAGAAGGCCCGTAGACAGTTCCTTCGTGAGTTCGGCGCTGAGATCGCGGTCGAGATCGCGGCCGTAACGCTGCGAGAATTCCTGGGGAACGGTGTCTGGAACGGCGACGCCCTCGACGACAGCTACGCGGTCGCTAACTTCACGGAGCATGAGGGACAGCGGCACATCCAACGCGGAGCAGATTGAAGAAAGGAGCTCTGACGAGGCTTCCTTCTGGCCACGCTCCACTTCACTGAGGTACCCCAGGGAAACACGGGCACTGTGCGACACTTCGCGGAGCGTACGCCCCTGGCGCTGGCGGACGTCGCGCAGGACATCACCGATTTCGTGACGAAGCACAACCATTTTGCGCTCCCTCTGTTCGCTCTTAGCCTGATCGGCGAGGCCCACATCCTTCCAGCGGACAACGCCGTTCACGGATACGGGCTGCTTTACCATCTGTATCGCCTTGCTCCTTCATAAGTCCGGTCACCCTGAGGGAACCGTGGTTGGTTATCATCCTAGGCGCCCCGGCTCTGCCAAAGCGACACAATGTAATAACTAATAGGTTCCGGGATTTGTTCCCGGTAACTTTACGCCCGGTAGCTTCAGATAGATAGGACTCAGGAGGACAGGGCTTCGACCAGCCTTTCCAGCGCAGCCCCGCATGCCTGCCCGCGGATGTCGGCGCGGTTGCCAGTGAAGGTGTACTGGAACGCGGAAGCACCTTCGGCCGCGGCGACCCCAATAAAGACTGTGCCTACGGATTTGCCGTCGTGTGCCTCCGGACCTGCCACGCCGGTGGTGGCGACGCCGATGTCGGCACCCAAAGCAGCACGGACACCGGCGGCCATGGCCGCTGCGACGTCGCCGTCCACCGAGCCGACGCCGGCCAGCAGGTCAGCAGAAACCCCCAGAATGTCGGTTTTGACGGAGTTCTGGTAGGCCACGACCCCGCCTTGCAGCATGCCCGAGGCGCCCGCAGTATCGGCCAGGACAGCAGTGACCATCCCGGCAGTGAGCGACTCGGCAGCAGCTACCGTGCGCCCGGAGTCCAACGCCAGCCGCACCGTCTCTTCCGCCAGGTGGTGAAGATTCGTCACGTCAGCTCCTCCGTCCCAGGGGCAGTATTCCCGGACCGCTTGCCGTGGGCCCTGAGCCGAACGGCTTCCACTACATATTCGACGCCGGTCCACACGGTGATGAGCACGGCCACCATCATCACGGCGAATGCCACCCACACCAGCCACGGCGCCAGCGCGCCCAGTGGGAGCAAGTACAGGAAGATCGCGGCGGTCTGCACTACGGTTTTGAGCTTGCCGCCCCGCGATGCCGGAATGACACCGTAGCGGATGACAACAAAGCGCAATGCCGTGATGCCCCACTCCCGAACGAGGATCACGATGGTGACCCACCATGGCAGCTCCCCTAGAACGGAAAGCATCACCAGCGCCGAACCGATCAGGAGCTTGTCGGCGATGGGATCGGCGATCTTGCCGAAATTCGTGATGAGCCCCCGGCTCCTGGCGATGTCGCCGTCGAGCTTGTCCGTGTAGATGGCGACGGCGAACGCCAGCACCGCTGCCCAGCGCCACGGTCCTGACTCGCTGTGCAGCCCGGGGGCATCAGCGAGGAGGAACCAGACGAAGAACGGCACCAGCGCAATGCGCAGCATGGTCAGGATGTTGGGAAGATTCCAGATCCCGGGGCTGCTGGGGCCGGCGGCAGTTGCTTCAGTGCTAGTCACCCTTCTAGGCTACCGTCCGGTGAGTGACCAGGCGTCCTCAGATCCGTCTTCGTCGTCGCCGTTGGAGCTGGTGTCTGCCCCGTCGAAGTATTCGACGTTCTGGCTGCGCTGGTCGAGATCCGCCTGCACGAGGTCTTCCGCGTAGCCGCCCTGGGCGATATTCGCATTGGCATTTTCGCTGAGCGCCGCTGTCTGGGAATCGGCAACGGCCGGCGCGTCCTGGCCCTTCATGGCGGCCAGCACGGCAGCCAGGTCGTCGGGTTTGACCAGGACATCGCGTGCCTTGGATCCTTCCGAGGGGCCAACCACTCCCCTGGACTCCAGCAAGTCCATCAGCCGGCCGGCCTTGGCAAAGCCGACGCGGAGCTTGCGCTGCAGCATCGAGGTGGACCCGAACTGGGTGGTGACCACCAGTTCCGTGGCCTGCAGCAGCACATCGAGATCGTCCCCAATGTCGTCGTCGATCTGCTTCTTCTGCGCCTCGGGGGCGACGTCGTCGCGGTAGACGGCCTTCAGCTGGCCCTTGACGTGTTCCACCACTTTGTGGATTTCCGATTCGGTGACCCAGGCGCCCTGGACGCGCATGGCCTTGGAGGCTCCCATCGGCAGGAACAAGGCATCGCCCTGGCCTATGAGCTTCTCCGCACCGGGCTGGTCAAGGACCACCCGGGAGTCGGTGACCGAGGACGTGGCAAAAGCCATGCGGGAGGGCACGTTGGCCTTGATGAGGCCGGTGACCACATCCACCGAGGGCCGCTGCGTGGCGAGGACCAGGTGGATACCTGCCGCACGGGCCAGTTGGGTGATGCGGACAATGGAGTCTTCGACGTCGCGCGGGGCCACCATCATCAGGTCGGCGAGCTCGTCCACGATCACCAGCAGGTAGGGGTAGGGCCGGATAACCCGTTTGGAGTCGACCGGCGGGTGGACCTTGCCGGCCCGGACAGCCTTGTTGAAATCGTCAATGTGCTTGAACCCGTAGTTGGCGAGGTCGTCGTAGCGGGCGTCCATTTCCCGGACCACCCATTGCAGGGCTTCGGCGGCCTTCTTCGGGTTGGTGATGATGGGGGTGATCAGGTGCGGCACACCCTCGTAGGCTGTCAGTTCCACGCGCTTGGGGTCCACCATGACCATGCGCACCTCATCGGGGGTGGCCCGCATCAGGATGGAGGTAATCATGGAGTTCACAAACGAGGACTTACCCGCACCGGTGGCACCCGCGACGAGCAGGTGGGGCATCTTCGCCAGGTTGGCCACAACGTAGCCGCCTTCGACGTCCTTGCCCACGCCCATCACCATGGGGTGGTCCGTCCGGCGTGCGTTCTGGCTGCGGAGGACGTCGCCCAGGGAGACCGTCTCACGGTCGGAGTTGGGAATTTCGATGCCGATGGCCGACTTGCCGGGGATGGGGCTCAGGATCCGGACGTCGCTGGAGGCTACAGCGTAAGAGATGTTTTTGGACAGCGCGGTGACCCGCTCCACCTTGGTGCCGGGCGACAGCTCAATTTCGTACCGGGTCACGGTGGGTCCACGGCTGAAGCCGGTGACCTGCGCGTCCACATTGAATTGGTTCAGGGTTTCGGTCAGGGACGCCACAATGGCGTCGTTGGCTTCGGTCCGTTCCTTGGGGATGGAACCTGGGGTCAGAACGTCCGACGGCGGCAGGGTGTAGGTGACGTCGCCGGCCAGGGAGAGCTGCTCGGTTCGTTGCGGAATGGGCGTGGGCAGCGGCGCCGGAGTGACGGGGTTGGCCGGGACCTGCGGAACGGCGACGGGAACGGGGTTGAGCGAGCCGGCGGCCACCATGCCGGGCGTCACCAAGGGAATGGCTTCGGTGGCGTTGTCCGCCGGGCCGTTGCCTGCAGTGCCGAGGCCTTGGGCGGCCTTGATCTTCTCGACGGCGATCTCCGCCTGTGTGGGGCGGCGCACGCCGGGAGCAGGCCGGGGGCCACGGCTTGGTTTTCCGCCTGCGGCAGCGTCCTCGTCATCGATGACCGCATGCTCGAAGGCTTCGTCGCCGACGTACCCTTCCAGGCCGGCGTCGGATTCTTCATCCTTGCCGAAGAAGCGCCGCTTCTTCTTCTTCGGTGCAGCGGCGGCGCGGGATTCCTCAAGGTAGCTGCGGTCGTGGCGGTCTCCTGCCTCGCCGGGCTCCTGCAGGTCAATGCCCATCAGGTGTTCATAGGCCGCGCGCAGCCGGCGCGGAATGGCCCCGAAGGGCGTGGCGGTGATGATCAGCAGCGAGATGAAGGTCAGCAGGCCGTACAGCACAACAGGCACCATCGCGTGGATGGCGGCAAGCGGTGCGGCTGCCAGGAAGCCGAGCATGCCGCCTGCCTGGCGCAGGCCGTCGAAGCCCTCGGCGACAGTAGGCTGCCCGCCCAGGACGTGGGCCAGGCCGCAGCCTGCGAACGTCATGATGAGGAACCCGATCCCTACCCGGTTGTTGCCGCGGCCGTCGTCGGGGCACCGGAACAGCCGGAACGCACAGACAAAAAGCATCAGCGGCAAGAGCAGCGACACCCAGCCGAAGGTGCCGTTGACCACGCTGTGGACAGTGTCCGGGAACCATCCCGTCAGGCCCCACCAGGCGAAGGTGGCTATGAAAACGCCCAGCGCGAGGTTGAACAGAGCTGCACCATCGCGACGGTCCTCCGCTGGAAGGTCGCTGACATCGGAGCCGATCCTGCGGACTCCCCCGCCCACCAGGTGGCCAACCCCCAGCCAAGCGCCGGCCACCACCCGCAGGAGCCAGGGCTGATGCTGTTCGACGGCGGGAAACTGGCGGGTTCGCGCGGTGCCGGTGGAGGATCCGGCCCGTCCGTTGGTGCGGCCGGCCCGGGACGTTGCTGAGCCTGCACCGCGGCCTGCGGAACTGCCGGATTTGGCGGTGTTGGTGCCGCGGGCGGTGCCTTTGGGCGCGGGGGTAGTGCGAGTGGCCATACGTGCCACGGTACCCGAACTGGTGCGGTTTTCCGCGGATTTCCGGCCGTTCCGGGGCTTTAGTGTTGCCCGCCTAACAGGCGCCGTCCGTAGTGCCCGGGTACAGGGAAAGGCCCGGTTCCGAAGAACCGGGCCTTTCAGATCCACAGGGGTCTCTGCGGTGTTATGCCTCGAGGACCACCGGGATGATCATGGGCTTGCGACGCAGCCTGCGGTTGACCCAGGTGCCCACCACGCGCCGCACCACCTGCTGGAGCTGGTGCGTGGTGTGGTCCGTCCGGTTGAGCACAGCTTCTTCCAAGGCGGCATTGATCTTCGGGATGATCTCGTCGAAGACCGAATCGTCCTCGGCCACGCCCCGGGCATGAATTTCCGGGCCCGAGACCACTTTGCCGGTGGTGCGGTTGATGACCGTGATGATCGAAATGAAGCCTTCATCGCCGAGCGTCTGTCGGTCCTTGAGATCCGCTTCCGTGACTTCGCCGACGCTGGAGCCATCAACGTAGACAAAGCCCACTTCGACCTGGCCAACCACGTCAGCGCGGTGATCCTTGAGGTCGATGACGGTGCCGTTGTCTGCGAGGATGACACTGGCCGTGGGCACGCCCGATTCGATGGCGATCTTGCCGTTGGCAATCAGGTGCCGGGTCTCGCCGTGCACAGGCATGGCGTTGAGGGGTTCAAGGATGTTGTAGCAATACAACAGCTCGCCGGCGGCTGCGTGGCCAGAGACATGGACCTTGGCATTGCCCTTGTGAATGACGTCTGCGCCGAGTTTGAGCAAGCCGTTGATGATGCGGAACACGGCGTTCTCGTTGCCGGGGATCAGGCTGGAGGCAAGGATCACGGTGTCACCGTCGCCTACCACCACGCGGTGGTCGCCGTTGGCCATGCGTGAAAGGGCCGCCATCGGCTCGCCCTGCGATCCGGTGGACATCAGCACAACGCGGTTGTCCGGCAGGTTGTCGATGTTCTTGATGTCCACCAGGAGACCGTCGGGAACATCAAGGTAGCCGAGCTTTGCGGCGATGGCCATGTTGCGGACCATGGACCGGCCAACAAACGCCACCTTGCGGTTGTGCTTGGCCGCCGCGTCCAGCACCTGTTGGACGCGGTGGACGTGCGAGGAGAAGGACGCCACAATGATGCGTTTAGTGGCCTGGCCGAAGAGCCGCTCCAGCGTGGGACCGATTTCCTTTTCGGCGGTGGTGAAGCCCGGCACGTCAGCGTTGGTGGAGTCGGACATAAAGAGGTCAACGCCCTCTTCGCCCAGTTTGGCGAAGTGACGGAGGTCGGTGATCCGGCCGTCCAGCGGCAACTGGTCCATCTTGAAGTCGCCCGTGTGCAGGACAGTTCCGCCGGCCGTGCGGATGAACACAGCCAAAGCATCGGGAATGGAGTGGTTAACCGCGACGAACTCACACTCGAAGGGGCCAAACTTTTCGATCTGGCCTTCTTCAACGGTAAGGGTGTATGGACGGATCCGGTGTTCCTGCAGCTTGGCCTCAATCAGGGCCAGTGTCAGCTGCGAGCCCACCAGGGGAATGTCAGCGCGGAGCCGCAGGAGGTAGGGGACGGCGCCGATGTGGTCCTCGTGGCCGTGCGTCAGGACAACGGCCACGATGTCATCCATCCGGTCCTCGATGTACGAGAAATCGGGCAGGATCAAATCAACGCCCGGCTGGGTTTCCTCGGGAAAGAGGACGCCGCAGTCGACGATGAGCAGCTTGCCTTCGATTTCGAAGACAGCCATGTTGCGGCCGATCTCCCCCAGCCCGCCCAACGGGACGATCCGAAGGGTGCCTTGCGGCAGGCGTGGAGGCGTGACAAGGCCAGGAAGGGCAGTTTGGGTCATAGTGCTCTACTTTCCAGGCGGAATGGTGCCGGTCTTAGCCCTCAGGAAAAGACCAGCCCCGCTTCCGCCAAATCCTCGCGGATGGTTTCGATCTCGGCTTCGTCCGGCTCCACGAGGGGCAATCGGACAATCGAGTTGGGCAGGACTCCCTGCCATTTAAGAATTTGTTTGGCTGCCACGGCTCCCTGGACACGGGTCATGGTTGCCCTCACCACGGGCAGCAGCTCGAAGTTGATCTTACGGGCGGTCCCAAGATCGTTGGAGTTAATGGCGTCAATCAGTTCACGGAAACGGCGGGTTGCGACGTGGGTTGTGACGCCCACCAGCCCGACGGCGCCCAGGGACATCCAGGGAAGGGTCAGTCCGTCGTCGCCTGAATAGAAGTACAGGTCCGTCTCTGCCATGACCCGGCTGGCCGCCAAGAAATCGGCTTTGGCGTCTTTGACGGCCACGATGTTAGGGTGCTGGGCCAGGCGGATCATGGTGTCGGGTTCGATCGCGATGGAGGAGCGGCCAGGAATGTCATAAAGCATGACGGGCACATCGGTCGAGGAGGCGATGGTTTCGAAGTGTGCACGAACGCCGGCCTGGCTGGGCTTGTTGTAATACGGCGTGACGAGCAACAAACCGTCGACTCCCAGCGCAGCTGCCTGCTGGGAGAGGTGCACCGAGTGTGCGGTGTCGTTGGTTCCAGTACCGGCGATAATGGCCGCGCGGTCTCCGACGGCCTCCTTGACGGCACGGAACATGCCAAGGTTTTCCTCATCGGTGAGAGTGGAGGTTTCGCCCGTGGTTCCGGTGACCACCAGGCCGTCGCAGCCATCATCCACGAGTTTGGTGGCAAGCTCGGCCGCCTGCGCGTAATCGACTGCGCCGTCCTTGGTGAAGGGCGTGACCATGGCGGTCAGGAGCGTACCGAGGGCAGGAATGGCAGCGGAATTGTGAGGCATGGAAAAAACGTTACCCTGTCCGCAGCCGGTTAGGACAATGGCGGCGGGGTGATAAGCGTCAAACAACCCCGGTGTCACATGAAACCGGGCAGCAGCCTCCCCCCAGGCACTGCCGTTCAGCACTACGGCGTCCCAGGCATTGCGCTTCGGCGCTGCAGCGGGTCAGCGGACTTTACGCAAAGCGCTCCGCTGCAGAACTGCGGTGACCACCTCGGCACTGGTTCCCGCGGCTTGTTTCAGCTGGAAGCCGTCCGGACCCCAGAATCCACTCAGTCCGCAGGAGGGGCCCAGCGGTGTGGCTCCGCCCAGGTTTGCCAGGATGCCGAACATCCGGTTATCCATGGCCCGGGCTCCAAGGTGCAGCGCCAGCCGCCGTTCCTCCGCCAGGGTATAGACCGCCGAGACAGCGTAAACATCGGCGCCGGCCAGCGCCGACCCGGTGGCGTGGGCAGGAACCGCGGCATCAGTGCTGATGGCCAGCGCGACCCGCCAGCCATCCACTTCGAGCACCACGGCATGTTCACCGGTGGCGAAGAGTTCCTTTTCCGGTCCATGCAGATGGGTTTTGAAACCGAACTCGGTGGTGCCGTCCGGGTGGATGGCGAGGCACGCGAGCCGCGGCGTGCCGTCCGGTTCCCGGTAGCCAGCCCCTGCCACGGCAGTGATCCCGGTCCGGCGGCAAATCTCATGGAGGTCACCCAGCCGTGGATCGTTGGCCCGAAGCCAGCCGTCATCATCAGCCAGCAATGCCAGGTTGTACCCGGTCAAGGACATTTCCGGGAATACCACCAGCCGGGCGCCGTGTGATTCGGCGTCCTCGATCATCCGGACGTGTTCGTAGACATTCGGCATGATCCCGCCATCCAGCGCCTGGTATTGGACGACGGATACAGTCAGGGCTTCAGTCACGCCTTCATCCTAAGGACCACCCTGCAGCCGCGCACCATGCAGCTTCCCATCCTGCGCCTCGCCCGGCTGGCAATACCTCCCCACCGCCGCCTCCCTCAGTTCCTCAGCCCACGCCGCGAGCCTCTGGGCTGCCCGGACGTAGTGGAACAGCTCGGTGGGCGTGAGCGCTTCAATGTCGATTTCAGCCAACCGGCGTGCCAGCTCGGCTCCAGCCGGCTGCGCCGTCAGGGCGATGCCTTCTTCCTGCCACTGGATGTCCTCCGCGGGCCGTCCAGTGACCAACTGGCGGAAGAGGTAGTCGACCACGCCCGGACTCATGGCTTTCATCAGTCCGGGCGGAGGCATGGCACCACCACCGTCCGGCGTGGGCCGCTGGGAGACACCTGTGGCCGGAAATTCCGGTGACCGTTGAGGCTGGAAGGGGGTCTGCATGGATCCATATTATTAGAACATATATTCGAACACAAGACGCAGGTTAGCAGCACAGCCCCCTCAAGGGCCCCCGGTCATCTTGACTGGGGCCTCACGGAATCGTGTGAGACCATCGCCTCATGACGACCCGAGCCACGGCAAGACCCTCGCGGGCGCCCAGACCCTCCACTGCCTTAGGACGCCTCCGCGGCGTTGACGCAGCCAGGGGCCTGGCGCTCCTTGGCATGATGGCTACGCATCTGCTGCCCACCTTCGAGGCCAATGCCGACCTCACTCCCACGTGGATCGGCCTGACCTTCTCCGGCAGGGCGGCAGCCCTCTTCGCTGTGCTGGCCGGCGTGGGACTGGCACTTTCCACCGGCAAGCAGGTGCCGCCGGAAGGAACTGCCCTGAACGCTGCCCGCCGCGGCATCGCACTGCGCGCACTGGTGATTGCCGCCGTCGGACTCTCACTGGGCGGGCTGGAAGTCAACCTAGCGATCATCCTGGTCCACTACGCCCTGCTGTTTCTGTGCGTCCTGCCGTTTCTGGGCCTGAAGGTCAAGGTGCTCTGCGCCTGGTCCGCAGCCTGGATCCTCCTCTCACCGGCGCTCGCCTACTTGCTCCGACCCTGGCTCATGGCGTCGGACCCGCCGCTCCACCTGGGGCACAACCCGTCCTGGGAAGACCTTTCGACGCCGTTTCCCCTGCTGGGCGACCTTTTCCTGACCGGCTACTACCCGGTGTTCCAATGGCTGGCCTATCTGCTGGTCGGCCTCGTCATAGGCCGCCTGGCACTCACCAAGGCAATGGTCCCTGTCCTGTTGCTGACCGGCGGCACGGCGGTGGCCGCACTGGCCAAGGCCCTGGGAACTGCTGCCATGGAGACCTGGGGCGGCCGCACAGCATTGGAAGAGGTGTTGAACGCGCCAGGATACCCGCTCGACAGCGTGCTTCAGGTCAACCTCACGGGAATCCGGCAGGAGGGCTCCTGGTGGTGGCTGGCGTCCGCGGCACCGCATTCCGCCACCAGCCTTGACCTGGCGCATACCTCCGGAGTGGCGGCGGCCGTGGTGGGTGCGTGCCTGCTGCTTGGCAGGCTGGCGAACTGGGTGGACCTGGACCTGCTGCTGCCGCTGCGAGGCGCCGGCGCCATGACGCTGACTCTGTATTCAGTCCACGTCTGGGTGGTGTCCGGGTTCTACCTGAAGCCGCTGCCGCCCGGCTGGACCGAGGATGGGATGTATTTTGCGCAGGCCGCGGCGGCCATCATCGCGGGCATCGTTTTTGTCCTGCTGAAGTGGCGCGGCCCGCTGGAGCAGGTTGGCCATGCTGCCAACCAACTGGGCCGCGGCAAACGGATCGGCACGCGGTAGCGCGCTCCCGCCATAGCGGACGAGTAGCGGAAGTGTGCGTTAGCCGGAGGACAGCTTAGCCGGCAGCCCCTCAGCGGGATGTGCCCTCAGCTGGCCGTCACGTTACCGCGGAAGAGACGGCCGGCATCACGCATGGAGGCGCGGGCGCGCTTACGGTCCCCGGCGGCATCGTAGGCGCAGCTCAGGCGGAACCAGGAGCGCCAGTCGTCAGGGGCGGCCTCGGCTTCTGCCCGATACTTCTCGAATTCCTGGTCAGCTGCCGCCCGGATGATCCGGCCGGCAGGCGTGCGGGGCAGATCATCTACGGGCAATCCGCCCTCGGATTCCAGGATTTTGGCCATCTTTTCGGTGCGGGCTCCGAACATCAGCTCCCGGATCAGAGCCCAGGCCCCGACGATGGGCAGCACCAGGTACGCGGCACCGATTGCTTTGGCCGCAAGGTTGTTGTCCATCAGCAGCAAGATGGAGCGCTGGAAGGACACCACCAAGTAAAAGACCAGCAGGAGTGTGACGGCACCCACCCAGATCTTGGTGCGGTTCTTCCGGAACGCCGCAAGGAATTCGCCCACGGCCTAGAGCCCCAGATCCAGGTAGTTGTCCAGGCCCACCGTCAGTCCAGGGTGCGCCGCCACATTGCGGACGCCCAGCAGCACGCCGGGCATAAAGGAGGCACGGTCAAAGGAATCGTGCCGGAAGGTCAGCTGCTCCCCCGGACCGCCGAGCAGGACCTCCTGATGGGCCACCAGCCCGCGGAGCCTGACGCTGTGGACACGCACTCCGTCCACGTCGCAGCCCCGGGCACCGGCGAGCTCGCTGGTGGTTGCGTCCGGGCTGGCCGGAACCTGCGCAGCTGCCCGCTCAGCCGCGATGAGCTGGGCGGTGCGGACGGCGGTTCCGGAGGGCGCATCCACCTTGTCCGGGTGGTGCAGTTCGATAATTTCCACGGACTCAAAGTACTTGGCGGCCTTGGCGGCGAACGCCGAGGCCAGCACCGAACCGAGGGCAAAGTTGGGGGCGATCAGCACACCCGTTTCGGGGTGCGCCGCGAGAAGTGCTTCCAGGGCGGCGAGCCGGGAGGAATCCCACCCGGTGGTTCCTACGACGGCGTGCATGCCGTGCTCGACGGCGTAGCGGACGTTCGCTTCGGTGCTCTCCGGAACGGTGAGGTCCACCACGAAGTCGGTGCCGGCAGCGGCCAGCTGGTCCAGCGAGTCGCCACGTCCCAGGGCGGCTACGAGCGTCATATCGGCGGCGGCTTCAACGGCCTTGACGGCTTCGGCGCCCATGCGCCCGTTGGCGCCCAGGACAGCCACGCGGCTGGGTGCGGGATGTTGTTCGGTCATGCCGTTAACCCTACCGTCGGGCCGGACGCGGGACGGAACCTGCGGACGTGCGTTACCTCGCGTGCGCAGGCTACAGCGCACGCCCAGATTCCGATCGGTGCGCCGGCAGCAGGTGCCGGCTGCGGTCAGCTGCCCGCGCCCACCCATTCGACAGTGCCATCGGCGAAGAACTGTTCCTTCCAGATAGGAACCTGCTCCTTGATCCGGTCCACAAGTTCAGAACACACGGTAAAGGCCTGGCCGCGGTGGGCTGCAGAGACGGCGCACACCAGCGCGGGATCACCGATTTCCAGCGTGCCGATGCGGTGGGCAGCCCAAATCCGCACGGGCTTGGTGTCATCCGCACTATCTGAATGCTCGGCAACCAGCCGGGCAACGACGTCGGCCATCACCTGGTGGGCCGTGGGATGGGCACTGTAGCTGAGGCGCTCCACTGCCTTGCCGCCGTCGTGATTCCGCACCACCCCGCTGAAGCTGACAACGGCCCCCGCGGTGTCCGACTCGACTGCGGCGATGGCCTGTGCCACGGAGATAGGCGCCGCACTCAGAACCGCGTGGACCACTTCGAAAACTGATTCAGTGCCCATGGCCGCCCTCCAGCTGGTCGCAAAGATGCCCGATCACCGGGTCGAGGACAGACAGCCCGTCCATCACGCCTTTCGGCGAACCCGGCAGGTTGACGATGAACGTCCGCCCGGCAGCTCCGGCGTGGCCGCGGCTCAGCGCCGCGAGCGGCGTTTTGGCCGCCCCGGCACGCCTGATTGCCTCCATGATGCCGGGAATTTCCCGGTCCAGCAGGGGCAGCGTCATGTCGGGGGTCCGGTCATCCGGGCTGAGCCCGGTCCCGCCGCTGGTGATGACGACGGCGGGGTGCTGGGTCAGCAGCGCACGGATCGCCGCCCCGACGGGTTCGCCGTCCGGGACCACCATGGCAGGGTAGGCCTCGAAGCCGTGTTCGGTGAGCCAGTCGATGATCACGGGGCCGGTCTCGTCGTCGTAGATGCCGGCTGCGGCCCGGGTAGAGGCGATCACAACTCCCGCCTTTCGGCCCTGCACCTCGCCGTGCGTGTGCGGCTCGTGATTGTTCGGCTCAGGCAAAAAGGTTTCTTCGGTGGTCTCGCTCATAGTGTCCAGTCCCCGCTCTTGCCGCCGCTTTTCGCCAGCACTTTGATGTCCGTCAGCACGGCGTGCTTGTCCACCGCTTTGATCATGTCGTACACGCTAAGGGCGGCCACCGACACCGCCGTCAGCGCTTCCATTTCCACGCCGGTGACGCCACGGGTTTTGACTGTGGCCAAAATGTCCACAGAATCGGCCCCGAGGTCGAAGTCCACGGTGACTTTCGAGATTGGCAACGGGTGGCACAGCGGGATGAGGTCAGGGGTCTTCTTTGCGGCCATGATGCCGGCAACCCGCGCCACCGCCAGGGCATCACCCTTCGGCAATCCCCCGGAGCCGAGCAGGCCCAGCACTTCATGCGTAGTGCGGACGGTGGCCGTGGCGGTGGCTTCGCGGGTGGTCTCGGCCTTGGTTGACACGTCCACCATCTGGGCGCTGCCGTCCCGGCGCAGGTGGGTCAGCGCCGGCGGGGATTGTTCTGGATTCACAGCATCCATACTTCCACCTCATCACCCTCGGCGAGCGCCGAGATGCCTGCCGGCACCTGCACGAGTGCATTGGAGCCAGCCAGTGCGTGCATCAGGTGCGAACTCTCGCCGCCTTCCAGCCGCACGGTGCCATCGGCTTGGAAGCTGCCGCGCCGGACCTGATGTTTGTGTTCAGGCGAGGTCAGGCCGTGGGCCAGCCGTGCGCGGATGGCGGTCCGGGCAACGGGCGCGCCAAACAATTCGGACAGCACGGGCCGCAGGAACATCTCGAAGGACACCAGGCAGCTCACCGGGTTACCCGGGAAACCCAGGAAAGGTACGCCGTCGAACGTCCCGATCCCCTGCGGGCCGCCGGGCTGCATCGCCACGTGGACGAACTCGGCGGACTGGCCTTCCATGGCCTGGCGGACTACTTCATAGGCTCCCTTGCTCACCCCGCCGGTGGTGACGATCAGGTCAACAGTGCCGGCGTGCCTGCGCAGCAGTGCGCGGAGTTCTTCGGGCCTGTCCGAGGCGATGGCCGTGCGCACCACGGCCAGGCCAGCCTGGCGCATGGCACTTTCGAGCAAGGTTCCGTTGGCGTCGTAGATCTTGCCTGCGGTCAACGGCTGGCCGGGTTCAACCACTTCGTCGCCGGTGGTGGCCAGCAGGACCTTCAAAGGCCGGTGTACGGTCACCTCACCGATGCCCAGACCTGCGAGCAATCCCAACTGGCCCGGGCCGAGGAAGCTTCCCGAGGCCAAGGCCCGCTCCCCCGCCGCAATGTCACTGCCGGCGGAGCGCACGAAGGTGCCGGCCACCGTCGCCGGCAACCACACCGTACTGGCTGCTCCCGGCGCGGGGAACCGGTCCGGAACGGCGGCTTCGACGGGTACGACGGCGTCCGCGCCGGCAGGGATCATGGCTCCGGTCATAATGGGGGCAGCGGTGCCGCGCTTGAGGGCCGCGGGCGTGGCACCTGCCGGAACGGGATCAACCACCCTCAGCTCCGCGCCGCCTTCTGGCAGGTCCGCGCTGTTGATGGCGAAACCGTCCATTTGGGAGTTGGCGAACGGCGGGAGGCTCAGGGGCGCCGCGATGTCACTGGCCAGGCCCTTACCCAGCGCAGCCCGCAGCGTCAGCGTTTCCGCTCCGGCTTCGGTCAGCAGCGGGGCCAGCAGCGCGGCGACGGCGGCGCGGTGCCGGGCTACGGACCGCGAGTGGTTCGGGGCATCGCCGTGCCGGGTAGGGGCATCAGCGTGCCGGGTAGGGGCATCGCCGTGCCGGGTAGGGGCATCAGCGTGCCGGGTAGGGGCATCGCCGTGCCGGGTAGGGGCATCAGCGTGCTGGTGCGGGGCGTGGCCGTGCTTGTGCGGAGGGCTGTGCATGGTCCTGCCTTCGGTGGGCGCCGTTTATGGATTCACGTCAACTCTAATGGTGTGGAAGCCGGTGGCTCCGTCCGGGGCAACGGACCGGCGTTCTTCAGCCTGCGGTTGGCTGTTGAGGTCCGTGGCGCGGACCTGGACCTCGTATTGGCCCGGCGCCAGCTCTATGCCCAGCTGCCACTGGTACCACGTGTCGCGCGAGATCCCCGGGGCGAGGTCAGCGGCCTGCCACGGGCCCCGGTTGACCCGCAGTTCCACCTTCCCAACGCCGGTGTGCTGCGCCCAGGCAACACCACCGAACATCACCGTGCCGGCGCTGACCCGCCGGCCTGTGCGGGGCACGTCGATCCGGGACGCCGTCCTGATGGGCCCGCGTTCGGACCAGCCGCGCGGAGTCCAGTAACCTTCCTCATCAGCGAACCTGGTGAGGCGGAGCTCCGTGAGCCACTTGGTAGCGGACACGTAGCCGTAAAGGCCCGGCACAATCATCCGCACCGGGAAGCCGTGTTCCAGCGGCAGTGGTTCCCCGTTCATCCCCACCGCGAGCATGGCGTCCCTTCCATCGGTGAGTGCCTCCAGCGGAGTGCCGGCTGTCCAGCCGTCGGAGCTCCTGGTCAAAACCATGTCGGCGCCGCTCTGCGGTCGGGCCAGGGCGAGCAGTTCGCGCACCGGCCAGCCGAGCCAGCGGGCGTTGCCGATCAGGTCGCCGCCCACTTCATTGGAGACGCAGGCGATGGTGACGTGCCGTTCGATCAGCGGCTTGGTCAGCAGGTCCGCCAGGTTCAGTTGAATCTCCTGGTCCACCATCCCCGTGACGCGGAGTGTCCAGGTCACTGGGTCGATGACCGGGACGATCAGTGCGGTGTCGATCCGGTAGAAATCCCGGTTTGGCGTGACGAGCGGCTGCATCCCGCCCAGGCCCACTTCGGCACCTGCCGGGATGGCCGGTGCTCCCGAAGCTGCGGGGGGCAGCTGCAGTTTTTCGCGGGCGGTGCTGATGCCTGCGGCCGTGCCCCGCCAGACGGCGGCAACAATCCCGCCAACAGCGGTGACTCCAGCAGTCGCTGCCAGGACCTGCAGGAAGGTGCGGCGCCCTGGAGTTCGCGCTCCCCCCGCTCCCCCCGCGCCTCCCGCGCCTCCCGCGCCTCCCGCGTACGCTGGCGCTTCTTCCTGGAGCCTGCGGACCAGGAACCGCAGGAGGAGCCCGCCGGCCAGAGCTGCCAGCAGCGGCACCGGAACGGCACCGGGAGTCAGCTGTGCGCGGGTAAGGACCGCAGCGAGACCCACTAGCCCAAACAGCGCCATCACGGCCACCCCAGCAAATTTCCTGCGGTGTTCCAGAATCCCTGCGAGAGCTCCGACGGCGGCAATCACCAGCAGCATCCCCACCACGAAAACCGCCTTGTCGGCAGTGCCGAACAAGGACACTGCCCACTCCTTAACGCCGGGCGGAAGAGCATCGATCATCACCCCGCCCACCGCCGTCAGTGGCGACAGGGATGGGCTCAACGGCCCCGCAAGCAACTCCCCGGCCACCACCGCGCCGACCGCGGCAACCACCCCTGACGCCGCAGCCCAGCGGCGGCTGCGTGGAGCCGCACCCTGGTTACCCGGCCGCACCTCGGAGCTCGCGCCGTCGTCGGCCATTTCCTGCAAAGGCTGGGATCTGTTCACTACTCCAGCATAGGTTCGCGGGCGCCCCGCGGCACCGGACCCCGCCGCTCATTGGCGCCAATTCGGCGCGAGGTTGGTCGGGGTTGCTGGCCGGCCATACGCGGAGGCCCAGGTGACGGGCGTCCCGGGTGTCATGCCCGTGGCAAAGGTGGCGTAGCCTGAACTCATGAGCGTTCAGCTAGGCATGCCTCAACCGCGCGACGGTGCGGGCCCGGGCGCGCCGCCGGCCCGTCCCGCTGGCACGCCCGTGGGGCTACTGGACCAGTACGGCCGCCGGGCCACTGACATGCGGCTGTCGCTGACAGACAAGTGCAATCTGCGCTGTACCTACTGCATGCCGGCGGAAGGGCTTGAGTGGCTGGCCAAGCAGGCGGTGATGTCGGCTGAGGAAATCGTTCGTATTGTCCGCATTGGTGTGGACCTGCTTGGTGTCCGTGAACTCCGGCTGACGGGCGGGGAGCCGCTGGTCCGGGCCGATCTCGTGGACATCATCGATGCTCTCCGCAACAACCATCCGGAACTGCCGATCTCCATGACCACCAATGGCGTTGGCCTGGACAAAAAGGCCGCCGCGCTCAAGGCTGCGGGCCTGACGCGCATCAATGTTTCCCTCGATTCGCTGCACGAAGAAACCTTCACTAAACTGACCCGGCGTCCGTTCCTGGACAAGGTGCTGGCCGGGGTCGACGCCGCCTGGGCCGCCGGCCTGGGCCCCGTGAAGCTCAACGCTGTACTGATGCGGGGCATCAATGACGCTGAGTCGCCGTCCCTGCTCGCCTGGGCATTGGACCGCGGCTACGAACTGCGTTTCATCGAGCAGATGCCCCTCGATGCAGACCACGGGTGGACGCGCCGGAACATGATCACGGCGGCCGAAATCCGTGCCCTGCTTTCGGTGGACTACGTCCTGAGCCCGGACCCTCGTGCCCGCGACGGTGCCCCGGCAGAACGCTTTGAAGTACGACGCCGGGTGGCTGGCCCGGAATTAACCGTCCGGTCAGCGCTGGGTGCTGAAGGTCCGGTGCTGGGCACCGTGGGAATCATCGCCTCCGTCACCGAGCCGTTCTGTTCGGATTGCAGACGCACGCGGATCACCGCTGAGGGCAAGATCATGAGCTGCCTGTTTTCGCGCGAGGAGTTTGATCTGCTGGGTCTTCTTCGCCAGGGTGCCAGCGATCAAGCCCTTGCCGAACGCTGGCAGGACGCCATGTGGGTCAAACCAAAGGCGCACGGCATGGATCACACGGGTCTCGGCGCCGCGGACTTCGTCCAGCCGGACCGCAGCATGAGCGCCATCGGAGGATGAATTTTTTGAACGTACGATACTTCGCCGCCGCGCGGGCCGCTGCCGGACTGGACGAGGAGCGCTTTGACCTGCCCTCAGGCGCAACCGTGGCTGAGCTGCTGCAGGCCGTCATTGCCGTGGACCGCGCCAAGCCGCCTACAGGAACCCCTCCCCTGCAGCGCGTCCTCTCCCGGAGCAGCTTCCTGCTCAACGAGGTAGCCGTCCGGGACCACACCACTGTGCTAAAACCGGGCGACGTGGTTGACGTACTGCCGCCCTTCGCCGGCGGATAGGGATATCGGCAACGGCTGCAGCGACAGTTGCCGTTAGCCCAGCATTACGGGTGGCTACGTGCACGTGACGGGCCGCCCTCAGAGTCATCCACGTAGCCGCTAATCCACGGGCCTTTTGTCGGCGCTTGCTGGGATGCTGTGGGTATGGGACGCAGAGCGGCAGTGAAGTCGGCGGAGGCTCTAGCGGTCTCTGCCACTGCGCTGGTTGCTTCTTGCGCGCCGAAGAATCGATCGGGTCCGGTGATGCCGACGCTGTGGGCATTGGCGGATGATTTCCGGACGGACTAGCTCGGACCGGCCGGATTGATGCCCAAGTGGCCGCCGTTCGGGTCCATCTGGCCGCCGGGTACGCCGGCGCAGCGGAGGCCATGGCGGACCTGTTGTCTCGCCGGAGGACTACACGGTTCAGGAGATGGCCTCTATAGCGGAGGTCGCCTGTGCGATGACGGTCAGTGAATCACTACGGCCATGCCGGTGAGATGACAGCTGGCCGGGTCCGGGCCAAGGCCCGGACCTGGCGGGAACGGCACCATCCGGTTAGCTTCGAGATACGACACATGAAGTGCGCCATCGACCGCCGGGTGCTGTTTTCCCCGGACCGGGACGGCATGGCCTTGCTGTCGGACTACCTGCCCGCGGATACTGCGTCCGGGATCTGGGAGCGGACCACCGCCGCCTCCCGGGCCATGCGGTGGCCGCAGCGTCGGTGTTCCTTCACCTTGGGCGCAGATGCTGATCACTGTTGACGTATCGCAAAGACGGCCACGCCGAGTTTGAGCTGCCCTAAGTGCACCGCTCTGCGTACGGCGCTGTGCCTAAAGCCATAGCCAACAGGGTCGCCCGACTGTGGACGCCGCAGGCATCAAATACTTGTTTGAACTGATCCTGAACGGTGTAGGTGCTGATGCCCAGGGCCGTCGCCATAGCAACGGTATCAACGCCCCCTGCACCGAGATCAAGCAACTCCCTTTGCCGTGGTGTCAGACCAAAGCTCCGGGCGAAAATATCCAGCCGCTCCTCAGGAGGACAAGCTTGGATAGTGACGGCCAACGGTGGCGTGGGCCCTGACCCAGCGGGACCCATCCGACTGGCCCTCAGAATGGCCCACTGGCCGGCCCCCAGATACGCGCGGGACCACGCAGGATGGCGATCCACCCCCGCCTCCACTGCCAACAGTTGGGCGGCGACATTCAATACCTCGGCCGGAACACGCTGGAAGGGCGACGGTCCGGCTTGGAGGAGTCCCAGCCATTCGTCGACAGAAACCGTGTCACCCACCACTGCCATGTCCTCGTCGAGAATCAGGACACCCTGTTGAGGCAAGTCAGCTCTCGGACGTCCGCCAACGGGCGAGGATAGGGGTGATGGAACTGGCCCGGCCCTGGAAAACTGCCTGGAGACTGACCGGCGGAGTGCCGGCGTCACTCGGCGGACTACCGCCGCCACGAATCGAACCTCTTCGGCAGTGAAAGCGCCTTGATCAACCGTCCGCCACAGATCAAGCCAGCCCCAGTAGCCATACTTGTCCGTGAAGCCCGCATACAGAACATCCGACACCCCATAGCGGTTCATCAACCTATCCCAGACAAGGCTCTGCGATGGATTGCCGCCTGTTTCGCTCAACAGTGTCGTCACGGGCGATTCCCTGCCCGCCAGCGTGGTCCAGCGCCCTACCGTCGTTAGGTACTTCAGCCGGATCAGCAGCGGCAGATCCTCCGGATACGGAAACCGGGCCATGGGGGAAATTCCAGTTCCCGTCACAGGGTCTGAAAGTGGCCAGACGAAGGCGCTGAACGGAATGACGCGGCCCAACTCGGCCAACACACCGGCACGCAAGGCGCGGTGGTCCGGATTCGAATCATCAAGGAGCCGGATCCGGTCCAGGATCCGGTCCCAAGACCTTGCGGTCGTCATTCCCACAGTATGCGCTCTGGGGACACCATCTCCCTGTGGGACAGTACCGCAGAATCCCGAGCAGTCCCCCAGAATTCTGGGATGGCCCGCGGACGGCCGGACACTTTAGGGTAAAAGTACCCACTTGAGTAATGCCACCGGTAACTGCGGATCCCGAGAACATCGCCGTCCGGCTAAGGAGAATCAGTCATGTACACACTTCACATAGAACATGGAATTAAGGACTTTGGTCTGTGGAAGCAGGCCTTCGACCGCGATCCGTTGAATCGGGCTGCGTCCGGGGTGGTCGGGCACAGGATTTCCCGGCCGGTGAATGACTCCAAATACGTCGTGGTGGAGCTCGACTTCAGTGAACTCAACCAGGCTGAGCAATTGCTGGCGAACCTGAAGAGCAAGGTCTGGAACTCATCGTCCGCGTCGCCAGCCCTCAACGGTGCGCCGCAGACGAGGATTCTCGAATCAGCCGGCTGATGACCAGAACGGCGAGATCGAGCTCCCAGTGACGCTGAAGACGTTCAGGCGCGGCGGCACTCGCAGGTCATGAACGGGCCAAAGCTGTGGCCCTCGCCGAGGCGCAGCCCGGCGGAGTAGGTCAGTACGCCGTCGGCAACCTGGAACGTGTGGCGCGCGGTCCCCCGGTCACTGTGCCGCTCCACGCGCAGGACCCCATCCACCCAAGTGCACCGGACCGGCGTTCCGGGGGGCAAGCCCGTGCTGTCGACGTAGTACCAGAAGACATCGTGGTGGTCGGGGTCGACAGTGAACACACCGTGGCCGTCGAAATGAGTGCCGTTTGCTTCAGTGTGCCGGTAGCTCTGTACTACGGCGAACCCTCCCGCCGCCCGCGTGAAACTGATTTCCGCCACTGCTGAGCGTTCAGGACCCCAAGCTGACGCTGCAAGACGTGTAGTCCCGCGCCAATGGCCCAGGAAGTCTTCCAACACGGCGTGCACCGTGCCCGGCTGCGGAGCATTCATGGCTACATTATCGCCGGACAGAGCGTTCCGAGACAGAGACCCTCGGGCTGGGACCGGGACTGGCTGCTCCAGGACAAAGGAACCGTGAGCCAACTGCAGGAAGGTGCCCGTCAGAGGCCGAACGTCTCAGTTTCCTCAAACGGGCCCACGACCGTGACGGTCCGTGGTGCGGCTGCCAGCTCCCGGGCAAGGTCCTGGACTTCCTGCGCCGTGACGGACTTGATAAGGCGCAGCGTTTCGTCGATGTCCTGGTATTCACCAGAGACGAGTTCTGCGCGGCCCAGGCGGGACATCCGGGAACCGGTGTCCTCAAGCGCCAGGACGATGCCGCCGCATAGCTGGCCCACGGCCTTGCGGAGTTCGTCGTCCGAGATTCCGCCTTCGGCGAGCTTGTCCAGCTCCAGCCCCAGCAGGTCAAGTACCTGGCGCACCTTGGACGGTGTGCACCCGGCGTACATGCCGAAGTAGCCGGCATCGGCATAGGACGAGGCAAAAGAATATGTGGAGTACACGAGCCCACGCTTCTCGCGGATTTCCTGGAAGAGCCGTGAGGACATGCCTCCACCCAGGACGGCGTTGAGCACGCTCATCACATAGCGGCGGTCATCCGTGGCAACAATCGTGGGGCAACCCATGATGATGTTGGCCTGTTCCACAGCCCGCTTGACCACATGCAGGCCAGCGGTGCCGGTGATGTCGGCACGCTCGGTGGAGCGGCGGTCTACGGGGGCGGCGGCGGGCTCCAATGACCACCCGGCTGTGTGGAGCGCATCCACCACAAGGCTGCAGACGACGTCGTGCTCCAGCCCTCCGGCGGCGGTGATGACCAGTTCGTCCGGGCGGTAATAGCGGCGGTAGTGCTCCCAGACCGAATCACGGGCGACGGCGCGGATGGCAGCCGGGGTGCCTCCGATAGGGCGGCCCAACGGGTGCTTACCCAGCACCGCAGCGACAAAGTTTTCATGTGCCACGTCGGTGGGGTCATCGCTGTCCATGGCGATTTCTTCGAGGATGACGTCGCGTTCCTGCTCCATCTCGGCGGGGTCCAGAACCGCGCCGGTAATCATGTCGGCGATGACGTCGATGGCCATGGGCAGGTCCGTGTCCAACACCCGGGCAAAGTAGCAGGTGCTTTCCTTGGCCGTGGCGGCGTTGGATTCCCCGCCGACCTCGTCGAACGCGGAGGCGATTTCGAGGGCGGTCCGGCGCTTGGTGCCCTTGAACAGGAGGTGCTCCAGGAAGTGCGTGGAGCCGTGCTGGCCCGGGGCTTCGTCGCGTGACCCGACCCCGACCCAGAACCCGATGGTTGCCGAGCGCTGGCCCGGCATCGCCTCGGTCAATACCCGCACGCCGCCGGGCAGCACCGATCGCCGGACAACAGAGCCGCCGTCGGAGCCGTGGACCAGGGTGTCACCGGGCTGGTTCTGCTCAAGCGGCAGGGGTACAACAGTCAATTGAAGCCTTTCAGGAGCGGCGGCCGGATCAGGCTGCCATCGTAACAGCGGCGGGACCGGTGGATCATCCACCGGCCCCGCCGATTCATCTGTGTGCAGCAGGATGCTACTCCGCTTCGGCAGCGCCCTCTGCGACGGAAGCGTCAACGCTGTCGCCAGCGCCTTCCTCTTCAGCCACGACGGGGGACAGCGACAGCTTGCCACGGTCATCGATCTTGGTGATTTCCACCTGGATCTTCTGGCCGACGGAAACCACGTCATCAACGTTGTCCACGCGCTTGCCGTTGGCCAGCTTGCGCAGTTCGGAGATGTGCAGCAGGCCGTCCTTGCCCGGCGTCAGGGAGATGAACGCACCGAAGGCGGTGGTCTTGACGACCGTACCCAGGTAGCGCTCGCCGATTTCGGGAACCTGCGGGTTGGCAATGGCGTTGATGGCGGAGCGTGCTGCGTCTGCAGACG
Organism: Arthrobacter sp. UYEF21; assembly: GCF_040546085.1. Taxonomy (NCBI): domain Bacteria; kingdom Bacillati; phylum Actinomycetota; class Actinomycetes; order Micrococcales; family Micrococcaceae; genus Arthrobacter; species Arthrobacter sp. UYEF21. The sequence continues at coordinate 2,691 of NZ_JBEPNF010000017.1, read as the reverse complement.
GACCGTTGGTGGCGCCAATGTAGACAGTGCCGTCATCCTCGATGGAGATGTCAGCGCCGGTGTCTTCCTGGATCTGGTTGATCATCTTGCCCTTGGGCCCAATGACCTCGCCGATCTTGTCAACCGGGATCTTGACCGCGATGACGCGCGGCGCGAACTCGGAGAGGTCGTCCGGGGTGTCGATCGCGGAGTTGATGACCTCGAGGATGTGCAGGCGGGCTTCGCGGGCCTGCTTCAGTGCTGCTGCCAGGACCGAGGCGGGGATGCCGTCGAGCTTGGTGTCCAGCTGGATGGCCGTGACGAACTCTGCGGTGCCGGCAACCTTGAAGTCCATGTCGCCGAAGGCATCTTCGGCGCCGAGGATATCGGTCAGGGCAGCGTAGCGGGTCTGACCGTCAACCTGGTCGGAGACCAGGCCCATGGCGATACCTGCAACGGCAGCCTTCAGCGGCACACCAGCGTTGAGCAGGGAGAGCGTGGAGGCACAGACGGAACCCATCGACGTCGAACCGTTGGAGCTGAGAGCTTCAGACACCTGGCGGATGGCGTACGGGAATTCCTCGCGGGACGGCAGCACCGGCACGAGTGCGCGCTCTGCCAGGGCACCGTGGCCGATTTCGCGTCGCTTGGGCGAACCCACGCGGCCGGTCTCACCGGTGGAGTACGGCGGGAAGTTGTAGTTGTGCATGTAGCGCTTGCGCGTGACGGGCGACAGCGAGTCGATCTGCTGTTCCATCTTCAGCATGTTCAGCGTGGTGACACCCATGATCTGGGTCTCGCCGCGCTCGAAGATGGCCGAACCGTGCACGCGGGGCAGAACCTCAACCTCGGCGGTGAGCTGGCGGATGTCCGTCAGGCCACGGCCGTCAATGCGGATCTGGTCCTTCAGGATGCGCTGGCGCACAACCTGCTTGGTGACCGAACGGAATGCTGCCGACAGCTCCTTGTCGCGGCCTTCGAACTGACCGGCCAGGGCAGAAGTGGTTTCGTCCTTCAGCGCGTCCGTGGCAACATCGCGGTCCTGCTTGTCGGCGATCTGGAAGACAGCTGCCAGCTTCTCAGCAGCGGCGGCCTCGACAGCAGCGTAGACGTCGTCCTGGTAATCCAGGAAGACCGGGAACTCCACGGTCGGTTTCGCAGCGCGTGCGGCCAGGTCAGCCTGGGCGTCGCACAGTGCCTTGATGAACGGCTTGGCGGCCTCAAGGCCCTCGGAGACAACCTCTTCGGTGGGAGCGGTGGCGCCCTGTTCCTTGATGAGGTTCCAGGAGTTGTCGGTCGCTTCGGCTTCAACCATCATGATGGCGACGTCGTCGCCGGCAACGCGGCCGGCCACAACCATGTTGAACACGGAGTTTTCGAGCTGGGAGTGCTTCGGGAAAGCAACCCACTGCGAACCCTGCTCGTCAGCTACGAGGGCAACGCGGACGCCGCCGATCGGGCCGGAGAACGGGAGGCCGGAGAGCTGGGTGGACATGGAGGAGGCGTTGATGGCCACCACGTCGTAGAGCTCGTCGGGGTTGATGGCCAGGACGGTCACCACAATCTGGACCTCGTTGCGCAGGCCCTTGACGAAGGCCGGACGCAGCGGGCGGTCCATCAGGCGGCACGCCAGGATGGCTTCGGTGGACGGGCGGCCTTCACGGCGGAAGAACGAACCCGGGATACGGCCGGCGGCGTACATGCGCTCTTCAACGTCAACCGTCAGCGGGAAGAAGTCGAAGCCTTCGCGCGGGTGCTTGCCCGCGGTAGTGGCGGACAGCAGAGCAGTGTCTTCGTCGATGTACACCATGGCTGCGCCGGCTGCCTGCTTGGCAAGACGGCCGGTTTCAAAGCGGATTACGCGCTTGCCAAAGCGGCCATTGTCAATGACTGCTTCTGAGAACTGGATTTCGGGACCCTCCAAGAGAGTCACCTCCGTTTCATGATTCACGGAGCCCAGCCGCATCAACCCAGGCCAGCATCTGTTTACTGGCCTGCACTGCACCCGGTCATCGATCGAGACCCACGGGCCGGGGCTTCCATCGTGGAAGCCGTTCCCGGGGATCACTACCGAGGACCGCGAATGCGTGATGCGGTTGATCCTCCTGTTTAATTTTCTTCTGAAGAAGGCGGCCCGATCCACAAGGAAAGGGCCGCCCCTAAAGCCTGACTAGCGGCGCAGGCCGAGACGCTCGATGAGCGCACGGTAGCGGGAGATGTCAGTGTTCTTGAGGTAGGTGAGCATGCGCTTGCGACGACCAACCATTGCCAGCAGACCGCGCTGGGTGTGGTAATCGTGCTTGTGCTCCTTCATGTGCTCAGTCAGATCCTTGATCCGCTGGGTCAAGACTGCAACCTGGACCTCCGGCGAACCGGTGTCGCCCTCGGACGTTGCGAAATCCTTGATGATGGACTGCTTTACAGCGGCGTCAAGTGCCACAATAACTCCTAGCGATGTGCCGTGAGGCCCGAATCAGTACTTCACTGCCGGGTCTGCCCGCGCAGGAATTCCCTTGATAACTGGGGCTTTCCACGCATGGCAGGAACCAGCCGCCACGGACTGCAGCCGGATCCAACGTTCAGTTTAGCGGGAGCGCCGCAATCTTGTCGAAACAGCCAGGGCTATTTCAAAGTCCGGTGAGGTTCCGGGCGATTTCCGGATCGCGTCCGGCAGTCCGCATCGCCTTGGCAATGCCCCGGGTTCCGGCCAGG
>NZ_JBEPNF010000016.1:0-90112 GCF_040546085.1 Arthrobacter sp. UYEF21 | reverse complement strand
GCCTTGGTGATCGGGCCCTGGCGCCGGGATTGGCCGGGGGATTCCTCACCGGGGGACCAGCCCGAGGTAGGAGCCGATGGACGGCCCGGTGAACCGGGTCCAGTCCCCGCTCTGCACTGCCAGCCCATACCCGGTCGTGATCTGGATTCCCCGCAGACACATCAACGCATCGATCACCGGCCCGTAGCGGCATGCCGCGGCCGTTACGGCGACCTGCTTATCGATCCGTTTATGATGCTCGGCGAGGAGCTCGGCCTGCTCGACATCGGCCTGGTAGGTGAACTGCAGCGCAGGCTCGTCAAAGCGCTGGCGGTGTAGCCACGGGCCGTGTTCCTGCGTCCAGCGGGTCTCTTTGGGGTAGCGGATGCCGTGGCGCAGCAGGATGGCGTTCACGTGCTGGCGTGCGTGGGCGAGGTCTTTGGCCGTGCCGGAGCGCAGCCGGGACAGGTCCCGCAGCGCTTCCTTCTCCGGGTCCGGGATCCGCACCTCGGTGACCGAGCCGACCGCGAGCATCTCAGCCAGCACCCGGGCGTCCCGCTGATCGGTCTTGATCCGGTCCCCTGGAGCCCGCAGCAGTTTCGAAGACGCCGCGACCACGCAGTTAATCCCCGCGTCCCGCAGGTAACGGGCCAGCACGAACCCGGTCGGGCCGGATTCGTAGACGACCTTGACCGGCGGGGCGAACCGGCGGACCCACTCCAGCACCACAGCCGGGTCAGAAGCCATGGTGTGGTTGCTGATTTCTCCGGTGGCCGGGTTCAGTGCATGGCCCGCGACGTTGACCGCGTGAACATCCAGCCCGGTAAAAGTATGCGCAAACATAGCCGGGACCTCCCAAACTTCACATGTGGCACTACCATTGCACCCCGCGACGAGCCGTCAGGCCAAGGGAGCCGTCAATGGCAACCCACGAACCCTGTGAAACAGAAGGCCCCGGCCTCTTGGCCGTTACCTGGCCCGTGCGGGATAAAGGACATCACCGCCGCGGGATCAGGCCCCGCAGCGCCGCCGAACCGCACAAACGGCACGGATTACACCCCAACCCGGCGCTCCGGGACCGCCCCGGCGATAATGCCCGCCCCGAACGGGCCAGAACCTGCACCCCTCACTTCATATCGTTTAGAACCAGACATGAACACTTGACTTGAACGCGTGTTCATGTCAGAGTAGTTGCGACCTAGTGAGCCACGTCACAAGAAAGTATTGACCATGAGTAGTCAGAAAATCGAGTCTTTGGAAGTCCTCGTCGACAGGCCTGAGGAACTTTACGAGTTGCTTAACGAGGCAGAGGCCTTGCTCCGGCAAGCAGCAATGGCCCATGGGTCTGCCGGGATTAGGGTCACCCGGCATGACCCTGCCCGGTACACCTTCGAACTCAGCGACACGGTCCCGTTTGGCGAGACCTGGGAGCAGACAGCCCGGTGACCTTCGTCGCGGGCTTCGCTGCCAGTTTGGTCCGTGCGGCAACAATGACTCCCTCCCACCGGAGACGCGGGACCGGGCTGTGTCCCGTCCGCCCCTCGAGCCATCGTCATCGAACTCAAAACAGGCAAGTCCAGGCTTAGTACGCGGGCTGACTCAACATTCGCTCTCAGCGGGACGGTCGGTGGCACAGCCACAACCCATTTCACCGTCAACTCCTGCAGTGAGAGGTTCACTGCCGACTGCTTGAGGCAGTCCATCAGATGATGTGCTAAACAAACAACGAGGAGAGCATTATGACTTCAGGGACGAATCGAGCAGGAGGGTCCGGCTGGAAGAATGTCCAAGTTGGAGACAAGGTGCAGCTGGTCGGAAGCGGGCGCCCAGAGTATGTCGGACTGGTAGACGCCCGGACAGCGGACGGTGACATCATTTGGGTGCACGACCCTGTTGATGGCCGCCGCCTGTTCCACATTCAGGATGGCTACGAACTACAGCTGGCCGCATCATGACCGAACCGTTTTCCAATGGCTGTCACAACTGCTCAGGACCCGGAAACCGACCAGATGCCAAGCCGTAACGGAATGCCTCTTTCCAAAACTTCATCGCCTCAGCAGCTATCTATGGAGACATGAATCGGTCCGGACTCTTGAACCGGGGCTTTAGGAACACCTTTCTGGGCGATTTTGGGCGTTCCTCGCTTCATCTCCTGACGTTCCCCTTCCCAGTATCTGAGACACCGCAAACGTGCTGTGCAGTCCGCCGGGTCCGGTGATGGCTCCAGCGACCGTCTCAGGGGAAGAAGCGCCCTTCCCACAGTGTTTTAACGGGCACAGGTTGCCGTGGAAGCAGGGGAGATGAGGTGCCATGGTGAGGATAGCCATCGTGCTGGGAAGCACCCGCCCGGGCAGGGTCGGGAAAGCGGTCGCGGACTGGGTCTATGAGCAGGCGAAGAAGCGTTCTGATGCACAGTTCGAACTTGTCGATGTGGCCGACTTCGGTCTGCCGCTGTTGGATGAACCGCTCCCGCCCTCCCGCGGGCGGTACCGGAACGAGCATACGACGGCCTGGGCGCAGGTCATCGCCTCCTTCGACGGATACATCATCGTCACCGGCGAATACAACCACTCCGTGCCGGGGGCACTGAAGAATGCCATCGATTACCTCTACCGGGAGTGGAACAACAAAGCCGTCGGTTTCGTCAGCTACGGCGGTGCCGGCGGGATCCGGGCGGTGGAACATCTGCGGCAGATCGCCGCCGAAGTGCAGATGGCCGATGTCCGCTCCCAGGTCTCCCTGCCAATGGCCACGGAGTTCGAAAACTACACCACGTTCACCCCCTCGGTTCGGGCGGTGCAGGGCCTGGGACCGGTCTTCGACCAAGTCATCGCGTGGGCCGTCGCCCTCAAAACGCTGCGCCCCTGAAGGAAAAAGCGGCTAAAACACGGCAGGAACCTCCCGGATCATCCGCCGGCGGGATGCGGTCGGCAGGTAGCAACGGTTCCCTCGTCGGCGCCGCCTGCCACGACGACGGGAAGTCACCACTGGACGCGCTGTAACTGTGGTTTCGGCGCCGCCCCCAAGCGAGGGCTTCTCGAGCACTACAATCGCCACATCCCCCACACGACGCTCAAAAAGGCGCCTCACCCACCAAACGCGTCACCAACGCACCGGGTTAGTACCTCTGGGCGGGCAGCTTCTAACGCGCTAGGCGGTGGTAGGCGGAGGCAAAATGTATGAGCGGGTCCGGTACCTCCGACCCCGGAGCGTCACCGCCCAACGCAACTACCTCTCCTACGACGAGCAGATGTGTAGCCGCCGGATGGATGGCAACCGTTCTCAGCTCGAAGTACGCGATCGATCCGTCGAGGATCACCGATCCGGTGGCCGGCCCACGGCGGTACGGGACCTGGGCCAGCAGGCCCTCAACCGGGGTCCCTGGACTGGCCAGCCAGTCCGCCGCGCCTTGGTGCTTGCTGCGCAGCACACTCAACGCCCATGTACCCGTCGCAGCGACCGCTTCGCCGATGCGTGAGCCCGCGTAGAGACTGACCAGCATCGTAGGAGGGTCATCGGAGACAGAGAGAAAAGCAGTCACCGTTGCCGCGTAGTCGCGCTTGCGCAGGGATGTGGAAACCACGGCGACGCCGGCGGAGATGTCCGCGCTGAGCACGCGGTACAGATCGATGTCCGCCTGGGAAGGCTGTTCGCCGTCAAGGCGGTGCGCGTCCAACGTCCCCGGACTCTCCATAAAGTACATCGTTTCACGCTCCGAACCATAGGAGTGCTGTGTTCCTTCCCGGCATCGACCGTGATCTGGTATCAGACATGGTCACGCGGATCGTGATGGATACCTTCATCGAATACACCCAGGACATGATGCGGCAATACACGGCTCGCCCATGGCGATGCCGAGGGCTTTGGCTTCGGGGGAGCGGGTGACGGCGCAGCCATCGTTATTCGAGTTCTGTGGCCTGTGTGGTTATGTGGCCTCAACCGCGACGTGGTGGACGCTGGCGGCTGTTTCTGGCTCTGAGCCGGTGTTCCATGGCACATAACGGTTGGCTGGGGCGATGGTGGTTACTTCATTTTCTTTGAAGAGAAAGGAAGTTGCCATGTTGGAGGAGTATTTCGTTCAGTCGTCCACCATCGATCGGCTTCGGCGCTCATGGATGGGCGCGCAGATCGAGACTTACGTTGATTGGCTGGCCGCGCACAAGTACAAGGACAGGTGCATCTGGAAGCGGGTCCTGCTCGTCTTCGCATTCGGTGAATTTGCCAGTGCCCGGGGTGCCACCACCATTGGGGAGTTGCCTGCGCACGTGGACGCGTTCGTCGAGCACCGGGTTGCACTCCACCGCGAGCACACGGGCTCGACTCGTTCGATGGCCAACGAAGTCCGGTGCCCTGTGGAACACATGCTCTCGGTTGTTCTGGCCGGGTACAAGCCGACCGGGCGGAGGCGCGAGCTTCATCCTTTCACCGACACTGTCCGGGCTTCTTCGACCACCTTGTCCATGAGCGAGGCCTCCGTCCGTTTACGGTGCGTGGCTACCGCATCCACCTCGACCACTTCGAAACCTACCTGCGGCAGATCGGCGTGGAGTCGATTCGGGAGATCTCCCCGACGATCCTTAGTGCCTTCCTCGTGGAGCGCGCCGACACCGGACTGGCCAAGACCACGGTGCGTGATGAAGCGGGTTCGTTGAAGGTTTTTCTGCGTTACGCCTACCGTCAAGGCATCCTTTCCACAGACCTGAGTTCAGCCGTCGGATGGCCCCAGGTCTATCGGCTATCGGACATTCCCCGCTCCATTTCTTGGGCGGACGTCAATAAGGTTCTGGCCAGCGTCGACCGTCGGACCGAGACGGGCAGGCGCGACTATGCCATTCTGCTGTTGCTGGTCACCTACGGGCTGCGCGGCCGGGAAGTCGCTGACCTAACCCTTGATGACATCGACTGGAAGCATGAACGCCTGGCGGTCCCCGAGCGCAAGGCAGGGCACTCAACAGCATTTCCGCTTTCAGTGGTGGTCGGCGAGGCTCTCGTTGCCTATCTTCAGCAAGGACGGCCGACAACCACTGACCGACATGTCTTCCTTCGTGCCGTGGCGCCTCGTCGGCCACTCAGCGCGGCCGCTGTTTCGTCCTGCGCCCGCTTTTATTTGCTCAAGGCGGGGATCAACGTCCGTCGGCCGGGGTCTCACACCTTGCGCCACTCGGCGGTGCAGCGCCTCGTCGATGCGAACTTTGCACTGAAGACCATAGGCGACTTCGTTGGGCATCGCTCCGCGCGTCCCACCGAGGTCTACGCCAAGGTCGCGGTCGAGGCGCTGCGCGAGGTCGCCTTGGGTGACGGTGAGACGGTCCTGGAATGAGCACGAACCTTGCGGCCGCCGTGGCTGACTTTCTGGCCTACAAACGGGCATTAGGCAGGAAATACCTGACCGAGGAAGCCACGCATCTGCTCGTGGATTTTGCCGAACAACGTGGCGTGACCGATCTGGCCGAACTCACTCCATCGCTGCTCGATGAGTTTGTTGCTTCCCGGCGAAGAGAGCGGTCCCGTAGCTTCAACCATCTCATTGGAGTAACCGGAAGCTTCCTTGACTGGGCTACCACCCAGCAGCGCCTGGATGCATTTCACTGGCACGCTGGCCATCGTCGCGAGACGGACCACCGACTGCCTTTCCTATTTGATCCCTCCCAGGCCCGTCAACTACTCAAGGCCGCAGCTGCCCTTCCCGACTACTCCCGGGGGAACGGCCGGGGCCCGACCTACCACGCCATCTTCGCCCTGTGCTACGGACTCGGGCTCCGGGTCGGGGAGGCCTGCAACCTACACCTGGAGGATATTGATACCGCCAGGCAACTCCTCATCGTGCACGGCGGCAAATTCGGCAAGAGCCGCCTGGTCCCTTTCGGACCGCGCATCGGAGAGCTGCTGGCCCTCCAGCTCGAGCGCCGACGCGAGCAAGGTGGAGCCGAACAGGGTGGACCGCTGTTCACTTTCGACGGCCGGCGCTGCGTGCACACGGGCAGCGCGAGCGAAACGTTCAGCCGCCTCGCGGCCGGCCTGGCGTTCCCTGTTCCTGAGGGCACCACAGCGCCCCGCTTGCACTGTCTGCGTCATTCCTTCGCCGTGGGCTGCCTGCTGCGCTGGTACCGGGAAGGCGTGGATCCATCGGCGAGGCTCTTTCAGCTCTCGACGTTCATGGGCCACGTGGACCCATCCTCGACCGCTTCTACCTGACTATCACCCCGGAGCTTCTCTCCGAGGCAAGCCGGCGGTTCGAAGCCTATGCCGAATCTGCCTGGTCGGAGGCGGAGCCATGACCGGGACGCAACAGCTGGGGCCGCTGATCCACTCCTTCTTCATCGACCACCTCGTCACCGTCAAGGGGCTGCGCCCGGCGTCAGTGCACAGCTACAGCGACACCGTCCGGCTGCTGCTGTGCTTCGTGGCCGAGCAAAAGGGAACCAAGATCACCAGACTTACGCTCGAGGACCTGAGCCTCGATCACGTCCTTGGCTTCCTGCGCTACCTGGAAAACGACCGCCACAACCACGTGCGGACCCGCAACCAGCGTCTGGCCGCCCTGCACACCCTTTTCGAATACATCGCCAGCCGGGAACCGGCGATGCTCGAAACGTGCCAACGGATTGAGGCCATCCCCATGAAACGGGCGGCACCGGGGCGCGGGCACAGGAAGTCGCCGAACTGCGGGTCGGAAACCCTGCAGTTGGTCGAGCCTTTCCTCGTCCGGCTCCACGGTAAGGGAGACAAATGGCGGACCTGCCCGCTATGGGACCAGACCGCGAAGCTGATCACCGCCCTGATGGACTCATCGGGTGAACCACCAGCGACAAACGCCCCGGTCTTCTGCTCGGCTACCGGCGAAGCGCTCACCCGCTTCGGCATCTATAAGGCCGTGCGGCGCCTCGCTGGACACCTCGACGATCCCGGCATCGACCGCACGGTCAGCCCGCATGTCTTCCGCCACACCGCAGCGATGCACCTCCTTGAATCCGGAGTCGAAATCAACGTCATCCGCGGCTGGCTCGGGCACGCCGACCTGACAACGACGAATCGCTACGCTGAAATCAACACCAGGACAAAAATGGAAGCCCTGCGGGCAACCGAGCCGCCCGATCCTTCGGCGGCTCGCCGCCCCACCCCCGTCTGGAGGTCCGACGAATCACTGCTCAACTGGCTCTCAAACTCTGATCGTTATGTGGCCCGAATTAAGCAAACCGGCCCGGCCAGAACCGGGCACCGTCGGCTCGGGCCACATAACCACACAGGCCACACAACCCTGATTATGTTCCGCGGAACATAATTGGAGAGCAGGATGACGGGCAGGCCCTCCAGGGCCGGGTTGAAGGCCCACTCGGCCGAAGCGTAGAAGCAGTTCACGTCCACGTGCGCGATCTGCGGCATCCGCCGCATGACCGCCGGCTTAGCCTTGATCCACCGATCCTGGGTTGGTCTTGATGGATTTCGGGGTCGGCCGCGGATTCTGGTTTCGGGCGTGGCAGATCACCGGCCTCGCTGTCGGTGGTGTTCCACTGGATGTTCCTGGTCGGGCCGTTTCCGGCGGGCGGGCCGGGTTCTATGCCGCTTCCGGTGGGGCCTGGACGGTGGTGAAGAGCTCTTCCCAGGCGGTTTTCCAAGGCCAGGCTTCGGGCAGGTGAAGGCGGATACGTCGGGCGCTGGTCGCGATGCGGGCCGGGACGTGGATGAGTTTGCGGCGGATCGTGCCGGTGCGGGCCTTGCTGAAAGGCCCGGCGGCAAGGAGCCCGGCGGCGCGGGTGAGGTTGTAGGCCATGACCGCAGCAACCAGCCAGGCCGAGTTCGCGGAAAAAACACCTGAGGGCAAATGGGCCAGTGCACTGTCTTTCAGATCGGCATTCACCTGCTCGATCTGAGCGTGTTTGCGGTGGGTCTTGTCCGCGGCGACCGTGTCCAAAACGGCGGCGTCCACGGTGGTGAAGAACGCGTGGTGCCGGTGCGTGTCGAACAGGGTGGGTTGTCCGTCGCTGGCTTTCTTGTTGAGTTCCGGGATGCGGCGCACCACCAGGCGGCCGGTGATCTGCTCGGCCTTTTTGCGGGAGCTGAACGCGGTGAACACCGCTTCGGCGACCTCGGCCCGGGAGACCCAGGTGTTGGTGGTTTCGTCGAAGACCGCTTCGGTGTATTCGATCGTTTTCCATGCCGTTTCAGGGATCCCGGCGATGGCGCGTTTGACGGCCGGGTCCATGCGCACGGTCACCGAGACCTCCGCCGCGCCGGCCAAGGCCGCGGAAACCGCCGCATGGCCGTAGAAGGCCGAATCGAAGCGGCGGAGCACCCGCCCGCCCGTGTTGAGCCGTTTGAGGGTGGAGAGGGCATCGGTGATCAGGCGTTTGGCTCCGCGGGCCGAGTTCGCCGCGCCCTTGCGCCGCCGCTGGGCCAGGATCACAGGGGCGGTGTCCTTCGCCGAGGCGGTGGCCAGCAGCGCGTTCAGCCCGCGGACCCCGGAGTATCCGTAGCCGGAGCCCTGCTTGGCGTAGCCGTGGACCTCGATGGTCGTGTCATCGACATCGACGAACACGAAGTCAGCGGCGGTGGGTGATCCCAGCAGCGGGGCCTGACCGGCCAGGTTTCCCAGGAAGCGGGACGCGACCGCGTCCAGCTGGCGGACGTGCCCGAAGGTGAAGGACCGCAGGAACGATCCCAGCGTGGAAGGCGCGTAGCAGGCTTTGAAGAGCCGTTTCATCCCGCCGCGGCGGAGCACGGCCATGTCATCGATCGAGTCCGCGCCGGCGACCATCCCCGCCACCAGAGACGCGACCTTCAGCCCGGCATTGGCACCCTTGTCCGTCGGCAGCGACAGCCATTCATCGGCCAGCTCGTGCAGCCCGGCGTCCCGGGCCAACACCATCACCGGCAGCAGCCCGGCCGACGCCACGAGGTTCGGCTCGTCGAACGAAACTGACAACACGGCAGGCCTGTGGGAAACTTGCATCTACGAAATGCCTCTCTTTTTGGCGAAAATGAGTTCTAGACAAGCTTCATTTTCCGTGAAAAGACAGGCATTCACGGTTTAAACCGCCGTCAGGATCCCGATCCACATCGGTGGATCAAGGCTTAGCGGGGTCGCCCACCACGGTATAGGCGGCCATGATCTCCTGCAGTTCCTGTGCCCTGGACTCCCGTTCTGCGGGCACAGCGTCGGGCGGGGTGGTGTCGGGATGGTGGGTGCGCATCAGTGCCCGGTAGGCGCGTGTTACGTCACCGGCCGTCGCTGCAGGACCCAGATGAAGAACGTCGTAGGGGTCCGGGCTGTCTTCCTTCATGGTCGCGGTTTTTCGTCTCTGCTGTGCTTTTCCTGTCGGGCCCCGGGGCCCGGGTGGGGCAGGGGTGGTGGGGATGGTCCCCGGCCCGTGGGGGTCGGGGACCATCGGTGCGGGAGGCATCGTCGGGGGCCGCTTTTTTTGGTGCGCAACTGGCGCGGTGGCGTGGCTACTGTGGTGCATCGCCCTTTACTCTTCCGGCGGCCGGTCCAATGCCCGGTCCTGCAGGCCTGACCCTGGGCTCAGGCGTTGATTTCCTGACGCTGGTTCTTCTCCGATGCAATTTCGATACGGCGCGGTTTGGCCTTTTCGGCCACGGGGATCCGCAGCGTCAGCACCCCGGCGTCGTAGCTGGCCTTGACCGCGTCGGCATCCAGGGCGTCTCCCAAAATGAGCTGGCGGCTGAAGACGCCGCGGGGCCGTTCGGCGGCGATCAGCTCCGTCTTTTCCCCGGCCGGGTCCTTGCGCTCGGCCTTCACCGTCAGGACGTTGCGTTCAATGTCGATGTCCACCGAATCGACGGCAACGCCGGGCAGGTCGAACGCGACAACGAATTCTTCCCCGTCCTGCCAGGCGTCCATGGGCATGGCCGCCGGCCGGGCTGCGGTGCCGAGGACCTGCTGGGCGAGCCTGTCGAGCTCGCGGAACGGGTCGGTACGCATCAGCATGGTCGTCTCACTCCTTAGAGATCGTTCCTTATCACTTACCCCAGCCGCTTATCTATTGTGGCCGGTATAGATTTTTTATATCACTGGTGTGACACTGGAGCAAGGGTTTTTTCAGGGTTTTGAGGAGGATCTGGTGGAGCCAAAAACTGGCAGAACTACCGCGGTGTATGCGATCTCGGTGGCCGCCGAGCTGGTGGGGACAGGTCAGCAGAACCTCCGGCTGTATGAGCGAAAAGGCCTGCTGGAACCCGGGCGGACCATCGGAGGAACACGCCGCTACAGTGAACAGGATCTGGACACCCTGCGCCGGATCAGCGCACTGCTGGAGGACGGGCTGAATCTGGCCGGTATCCGCGTCGTCCTTGAACTCGAAGCCGTTAACAGGGGGCTGCAAAAGCAATTGGCTGCCGCCCGGGTCCAACGGCACTGAGTCGACTGCGGCCCGCGACGGCACTCTTTTCTGGAGAGAGGATCCGGCGTCCGCCGGCGGGAGTCAATGCCGGCGAAGTCCCGCATCCCGAGGTTCGCATGGGTGCGCTGTCCTCAGGGCCTCGAGCGCCGATCCGGCTCACACAGTCAGTGGCGCTCCCGCCCACGGCGGGCTGTCCTGCTGTCGTCTGCCTCGGGCCGCGGCCAGGGGCCGCTTCGGGGGGAGGGCCCCGGGGTCAGGTTCGCGTCAGATGAGACTGGTAACATCCCGGGGGCAGAATCCCCTCTGCCGGTGATGAGAGGAGAAGGTGTGGGTCCGATAAAGAGTATTTGGGCAAGCGTGCAGGGGGATCCGGTTTTTATGAGGCGGGTCAATGGATGGCTGGCGATCCTGTGGATCCTCATGATCCCGATTTCCCTTGTGATGGGGTGGTTGGACTCGGTCGTATATGTCTCGGCACTGTCGTTGTGGGCTCTCGTGTCCGGTCACTGGTCCGCCTGGCAGGCGGCACGGGTAGAGGTAGCGCAGCTTGAAGACGCCAAGATGCGTGAGAAGGAAGACCTCGTTGCCGAGGTAGTTGAAGCACTCCTGGCCCGAACCAATGTGGAACCGGCCGAAACGGGCCGGTAAACGGCAGGAAATCGCCGGTCGCCCCGGCGGGTGCCCCCTTTACGGGACGACTCGATGCTTCCTTGCGGGAAACCCCTGAGGGCCGGGCTGGCGGCGAACTCCTCAACCAGCCCTTTTGAGACGCTCCTCGGACAGCCTGGGAACATTTTTCCCGCCGGGGAGCGCAGGGCAAAACCCCTGGGGTGCACCAACGCGGTCACGGCGCCGCCCTTCTTCCCGGCGGCGGCCCCGGACGCCGGCAGACCCCGCCGGGGTCAGCGGCTCCTGGTGGTGGGGCGATCGCTTGACAGGGTCCGCCCGCGAGTTAGGAACAGCCACCCGAGGACGAGGACCGCGGCGAGGACGTTGAGGTACCCCAGGAGTGAAGCCACGAGCAGCACGACGTCGTCGCCCGCCAGGTCGCGCCCTGCGGCTCCGGAGACGTTGTGGACGAGCTAGAAAAGCGCCTCAACCGCAAGGAACGACGCCATGACGGGAACCCCCGCCACGGCGTCGGGTCCTCAGAAGAACCGTGGCCACAAGGAACCAGACGAAGGTCAACAGCAGGGGAACCGTCAGGCCACCGGGGCTGGCGCCGAAGCGGCCGTAAAAGTGCAGGTAATACGCGACCTGCCAGACATAGTTGGCGATCGTGACCACGACCAGAGCAACGACCTGCCAGGGAGCCCACAACGACGAGCCACTGGCTTTCTTGGCCCTCGGCCGCCGTTCTCGTCTGACAAACACCGTGCCCCCCCGTTTGTGTGGCCTCCGGTTGGACACCTACCCGCCATACTGCGGGCCTGTCGCGGTCAGGACGGTCCGCCCGGCGGGCGCCCCGCATGAACCCTCCCGGGAATCATGCCCGCCGTTATGTTGGCGGCGTAGCCGGGTGACGAGCGGGCTCCCGGGCGTCGGTGCTTGGCTCTCAACCCGTACGGGTGTCCGCAGGGACTTGCGGTACCTCAAGCCTGAACCTTCTCGCCGAACGATGCGAGACTGGTCGTCCCCCAAGGACACAACCAGGCGCCGAAAATTCCGGGTCATATCGCTGGACGATCAGCCGGGTCATTTATTAGAGTTTCTAACTACGAAAACCGGCAGGGGCGCGAACAGCGCCCGGGGAGGAGGAGCGCATCACCGCTGACCAATACCAGACATCAAATGCCCAACCCGCTGAAAGCCCCTCCCGAGGGGCTTTCCCTATTTTATCCGCCAGTTTTATCCGCCGGCGGCTGGAGATTTTGTCTTCGAAGATCCGGCCGCAACCGACCGTTTCCAGGGCATCGCGTTGGAGTTGGGTCTTGTCCGTTGGTTGATACACGGGTAGAGGGCGACGCCGTCGATGTTGTCTGATTCATCCAGGTTACGCAGGACACTGTTGGTGTCAGACGCGTTCGCTAATTCCGGTGCCTCCAGAAGGCTTTGCGGGCGGTTGGCCCCGTCAGGTTGGTCATGCGTCCCCAGGAACTGTGAATGTGACGATTGCCACTGTTCAAGTGTGGGGATAATCTCTATAGTCAGATAGTCGACAATCGACCGTAAGTGTTTGAGGGAGTGGGAACATGGGCAAGTTGGAAAGAATCTCGATGAAGGACCGTCTCGCGACGGAGCTTCGGCGCAAGATCCTTGCTGGCGATCTTCCTCCTCACGCGCGCGTTGTGGAACAGGATCTTGCCGATGAGTACGGGGTGAGCCGGGCGGTGGTGCGGGAAACGATGCTGGTCCTGGAGCTGCAGGGTCTTATCATTTCCACGCCGTATAAGGGTTCGGAGGTCGCTTCGATTTCGAGAACAGAAGTCGAGGGGCTGCTGTTGCCGCTTCGTATTCACATCGAACAGTTTGCCCTCGCGGAGGGCCTGGCCCTTTTTGATGCGGACACGTTTGAAGACTTCGGACGTGTTCTCGCGGACATGGAGCGGGCGATCTACAACAAGGACATCAACGCTTTCAACGAAGCTGATATGCGGTTCCACGCGATCATTGTCGATGGCTGCCCGACCGATTCCGCGCGAAGCATCTGGGATTCCATCCATCCCCGGATCCGGATGCACTTCGCCATGCAAACCGGACGCACGGGCGCGCTCTCGGAATTCCTTGAGGACCATAAGCGGCTGGTGGATGTGTTCCGGACCGGAGACGTCGCGGCCAGCCGTGAGGCGATCGCGGCCCACATCATCGGGACGAATGAGCCCCATCTGGGTCTGCTCGATGAATCCGCGTAGTCATACCCCCATCTGTATCAAATCACTGCCAAAGGAGACGTTGTGATTGAAACCCAGGCTGCCGTAGAGGCGCCAAACACGAACCAGAAGCACAGACCCACGGTTGACAGGGTGCTCGTCGTCGGGGCCGTGATCGTAGTGGGCATAGTCGTGGCAGCCCTGCTGCTGTGGCCCAACGAGGCCCAGGCCTCGGCAAATGTCCTCTTCGACGGGTCCACGCGCATCTTCGGGGCCCCCGTGCAGGTACTGGGTCTGGGCTGCTTCCTGTTAGCGGTCCTGCTGGCCGTATCCAAGTTCGGGCGGATCAAACTCGGTGAAGGCAAGCCGGCCTATTCCACGTCCAGCTGGCTGTTCATGTTCATTTCCGCCGGCCTCGGATCGGCCACCATGTACTGGGCTTTCATGGAATGGGCCTATTACTATCAAACGCCAGGACTCAATATCACCCCTGAGTCCCGGGAGGCTCTGGACGTCAGCATGTCGTATGCCTTCTTCCATTGGGGTCCCATCCCGTGGGCAATGTATGTGGTCGCAGGAATCTCGATGGCGTATTACATCCACGTTCGGAAGGGCAAACGGCTCAGCTACGCCGGAAACGTCGAGGCAGTAATCCCGAAGGTGAAAGCTGCCGGCCTTGGCGGACGTATCATCGATCTGTTGTTCCTGTTCGGCACGTTCGGCGGGCTGATCCTGACAGTCACGGTCACGGTCAACACCGTCTCTGCCGGTGTGGCAGGACTGATGGGCATCCAGAACGCTTTTTGGCTCAAGGCCATCATTCTCACTTTATCTACCGTGGTCTTCGGACTCAGCTCCTTCATTGGCATCGACAAGGGATTGCAGAAGCTCGCCAAAACGGCCGTCCTGGCGGCGTTCGTCTTTGCCGCCGTGGTGTTCCTGATCGGTCCGTCTGAATTCATCGTGGCCAACGTCGTTAATGCGGCGGGTCTGGAGGCCCAGAACTTCCTCCACATGAGCCTGTTCACGGACCCCAACGGCGGGAGCTCTTTCTCGCGCGACTGGACTGTCTTCTACTGGCTCTACTGGATTTCCTACCTGCCCGGCGTCGCCATCTTCATCACCCGCGTTTCCAAGGGCCGTACCATCCGGCAGACCGTCATCGGCCTGATCGTTGGCGGATCTGCCGGCATCATGTTCTTCTTCGGCATTCTTTCCAGCTACGCGATGAACCAGATGAACCATGGAACCGTGAACGCCCCACAGGTGCTGACCGATAACGGCGGGGACAACGCCGTGGCCCAACTGCTCAACACGTTGCCACTTGGCACTGTCTTTTCCGTCGTGTACTTCCTGATCATGCTGGTCTTTTTGGCCTCGCATATGGATGCGACGTCCTACACGGTGGCAGCTGTCAGCACCCAGAATCTCCCCAACGGCACGGACCCGTCACGAAGCCTTCGACTGTTTTGGGTCATCATGCTGGCGGCGGTGCCGATGGCCATGCTTGCCATCAACGCCAATCTGGGCACGTTGAAAACGGGGCTGACGCTGACAGCCATCCCGTTCCTGTTCCTGCTGGTCACCCAAATCTGGGGCCTCATCCGGTGGTTGAGACAGGATTCAGACCGCATCGACATGAAAACCGGCCTCATCCTCCCGGTGAAGCCGGAAGACGCAGCAGAGCCCGCACCCTCGGAAGGCACCCGCTGACCATGAAAATTATTGACGTCGAAGCGATCTGGCTTCGGATCCCCTCCTTCGGTGAACGGTGTGAGTGGGGCGAGGACGCTTTCCTGGTAAAGGTCCACACCGATACCGGCCTGATCGGCATCGGTGAATCCGACAGCGCCCCGGCCGTTCTCAAAGCCTTGATCGAGACGCCCTCCTCTCATTCCACAAGTCGAGGACTGCGGGAAATCCTGCTGGGGGAAAACCCCCTCGATATTGACCGGCTGTGGAACAAAATGTATGACGAGTCGTCCTACATGGGGCGGCGGGGCGCGGCCATCCATGCCATCAGCGCCATCGACATCGCCTTGTGGGATATTGCGTCACAGCACTACGGCGTGCCGATCCACACGCTGCTCGGCGGCAAGGTCCGCAACGAGATAGCCGCATACGGGACCTTCATTCCAAAGGACAACCCCGCCGACAACGCGACCCTGGTCGAAGGGCTGCTGGAGGCTGGATTCTCCAGCCTGAAGCTTGGCGGGGGCCTGTTCGGTAACGATCCAACCCATGACCACAAGGTCCTGCAGGTCGTCCGGGATACGGCAGGGGACAACATCGACCTCGCCATCGACCTGGTCTACCGGTGGAAGAACTACCGCTACGCCAAAACCCAAAGCGACCGGATGAGCGAGTTCAGCCTCAACTGGATCGAAGAACCACTCCCAAGCGATGACCACCTCGGGCTCCGGCGCCTGGCCGAAACATCCGAAAGCAGGATCTCCGGAGGTGAAGGACTCTCCACCGTGGCCGAATTCACCGAATTTATCCGCGAGTCACGACCGGACATCATCCAGCCGGACATCACCCGGTGCGGCGGCATCAGCGAGATTCGGAAGATCCACGACGTCGCCACACGCTACAGCACACAACTCGTCCCGCATGGATTCAGCACCGGCATCCTCATGGCAGCTACGGTGCAGTTCCTGGCCAGCATCCGGGACGGTGAACTCATTGAATTCTCGCAAAGCACCAGCCCGCTCTCCCTTGACCTGGTCACCAATCCCATCGTCCTGACCAACGGCAAAGTCACCGTGCCGGACACACCCGGCCTGGGGATCGAGCTGGACGAAGACCTCATTGCCAAATACCGCGTTGAGATGACGTTAGGAGCCAGGCCATGACTAGCACGATCGACTCCGTCGACGTGTTCGTCCTGACAAACCCCGAAGCACGGTACCGGACCTCGGCCCACTACGACGAGCTGCAGATCACCAACACCGTGGTGCGAATAAACGCCGGCGATACGTTCGGCGTCGGCGGTGCCATCTCATGGACCGAAGGCGGCGTCGATACGGCCTTGGGCAAGGCCATCGAACACGTGGGAAGCGTCCTCATCGGTCAAAACGCGCTGAACCGGGAGCGACTCCACGGGCTGATGTCTAGCAGGTGCGCCTCCATGTTGCCGCTCTCGCTGGCACCGCTGGACATCGCCTTGTGGGATTTGGCCGGAAAAGCATTCGATGTCCCCCTTTACCAGCTCCTGGGTGGACACCGGGATACGATCCCGGCCTATGCCAGCACCCCCTTCTTCGACACCATCGAGGAATACCTGACCATGGTCGCCCAGTACCTCGACGAGGGGTACCAGGCGATCAAGTTCCACACGTGGTGCTACCCGGACAAGGACCTGGAGCTCGTCAACGCCGTCGCGGAAAAATTCGGCGGGCTGGATATCACCTGGATGTTCGACGTGGAAGGACGCTACAACAGGCACGACGCCCTGCGCGTCGGACGCCGGCTCCAGGAACTCGGATACACCTGGTTCGAGGCACCCTTACCCGACAGCGACCTGGAAGGCTATCGCTGGCTGCGCAGCAAGCTGGACATCGAGATCATCCCGGCCGGCAACGAACTGGTGACCCTTGGCCTGATCCAAACCGGCATGTCCCTGGGGAGCTGGGACCACGCACGGGTTGATGCAACACTCGCCGGGGGCATCACCGGAACCCGGCACATCATGTCAGCCGCCCGGGCTCATTCGATGAATGTCGAATTGCAGTCCTGGGGCTACACCCTCTCACAAGCCGCCAACCTGCACCTGATGCTCGCGTTCCCCAACTGCCGGTACTTCGAACAGGCCATGCCTCAAAAGCCAATGGAATTCGCCGCACTAGACCCCATCCGCATTGACTCTGCCGGAGATGTGCGGGCCTCAGGCAAACCAGGACTGGGTGTTGATCTGGACTGGGACCTGATCGAAAAGCACGCCCTGGTCAAATACACCCTCAAGTAGAGCTGCGGCACGCTAAAACCGGGGCCCTTTCACACGCTGGCGGGGCCCCGTCAAGCAACCTGAACGGGGTAGAGACACAGCACACCGGCAGATCATCGCTGATGGGCGGCGGCGGGGGTTCCCGCGCAGAAAATCATACCCACCATACTGACGGATCCCCACCACCGGGGCTGAGGTCAAAACGCCGTCAACTCTGCCCTCACGATGGCTCGCATTCGTCCGAGATCTGGACCCGTCCGGTGAATTGGCCATAGTCAGCATATGAAATGGGTGTCGGGATGACGTCCCAGTTCCCAGGAAAGTAGACGCCCAGGGCTGGCACTTCGAAAAGTCGCGACACGCTCCAGATTTTCGTTCTACATTGTTTCCCTCGGCGCGTCCCGCGGAGACCGATCGGAACAACTTTCGGGACAGTGAAGACCTGGTGGGCTGTCATGCTCTGACGATGGCTGTCTCCTTCGAATGCACTACCCGGACACGCATATCCAGGCCGGAGTTGTTTGATCTTGCCCGCAGCATCGATGTGCACAAGGGCTCGATGGCGCGGTCACGGGAGGAGGCCGTCGCTGGGGTCAGGACCGGCCTTGATCTCTTTGGGGCAAGAGGTCACCTGGCGGGCCTGGCACTTCGGTGTCCCGATCCGGATGACGAGCCGGATCACCGAGATGCAGGGCCCGGACTACTTCGTCGATGAACAGGTCAAGGGCCCGTTCCGGCTCTTCCGACCCGTCCATGAATTCAACGAGGATAGTTCGCGGCCCTGTTCGGTCCAATCGGGCGGGTGGTTGAGAAACTGGTGTTGGCCGGCTACCTCCAGAAACTCATCGAGACAAGGAACCGGTACCTCACCGCAGACCAGCAGCACGGATAACGCCTCCTCTGTACTGGGCCCGGCCGCCTGGCAGCCAGTTGCCGATTTGGGACTGGGCGGTGAAAGCCACTTCGCTCGCTGGCCGTCTCAGTAAAGGATCCTTTGCTGAGATGGCTGTAGCACTAGCTATCCTGCACGCCTCTCACGGCACCTCGGAAAGAAGATAGTTATGGAACGGCTTTCTTCGACGTGTCGCCGCCTTTCGATGGACCGGACCTGGCGGTTCGCTCCTAGGAACTGGGACGCCCGGTCGGCGGCATTGAGGTCATTTTCCCAAGTCACCTGCACGAGATGTGCGAGGGGCTTGAGGACCAATGCTCGGGAAAGTCACGCTATGCCGGTGGGCCCGGCGTGTGTTCGGCGTCGAGGGAGCCGCCGATGTGGACGACTTCCTGGTTGCGGAAGTGTCCGGCCAGGGTGAACATAACCCCGGCGATGGTCCATGCGGCCAGGACCAGCCAGGGGAAGAGCACGTTTGCGTCAGGGAAATAGGACAGGTCCCGCAGCAGAGTGGTCGAGGCGCCCGGGACGAACCATTGGCCGATGGCACCCCACGGTTCGGGCAGGAACTGCATGGGTGCGGTGGCGGCAGAGATCGGGTTCGCGATCAGCATGGTCGTCACGGCCCCGACCGGGATTCCTGCCGTGCCGATCAGAGCGTTGAGGCCGACGATGAACGAACTCGTCCCGAGCAGCGCCAGCGCGGCGCCCAGCCCGTTGAGCACGGCGTTGCCCTGCAGCACGCCATAGAGCCCCTGCATCACCAGCACGATCAGGCCTCCTGCCAGGATCGAGTAGAGCGCCAGGGCGCCCAGCCGGCGCTGGTTCCCCACCACGACGAGCGAGACGAGGATGCCGCCGATCATGCCGCCAAAGGCCAGCGGGAAGGCCGCCAGCGCCAGGCCGGTGCCCTTCGCATCTGACGCGGCCAGCGGGACGAGGTCGGTCAAGGTGACCTTCGGGGCAACCGGTGCCGGGTGCCCGGCGGCGGTCGCAGGCCCGGCCGCGGCCGCCGTGGCCTGGTTGATTTGGTTCTGGAGCTGCTGTGCGACGCCGGTGAGGATCTGGCTCACCACGGTGCCGTTCGCGGAGGCGGTGAGCACCTCGGGGGCCTGTCCCAGCACCACCGCGCCGTAGGCGTCCCGGAAGCGGATGAGCGTCGTGGCGGCGTCCCTGCTGTCCACCGTGGTGATCGTGAAGGTTCCGCCGGCCTTGTCCTCCAACGCCTTTTCCAGTGCCTGGACCTGCGTGTCCGGGCCGGTGACGGCCACGGGGATGTTCTTCGCCGAGGAGGTGATGCCCGCCCAGGTGAAGGCCAGCAGCACCACCCCGACAATGGACGCGGTCGCTATGGCGATCAGGACGACGCGCGACCATTTGGTGTGCGGCACGGCCGCGGGAACGATCGACATGGTGACTCCCGGCTAGTAAAACGAATGATTGTTCTTTATAGTGGGTGACTGCAGGGGATCCTGCCAAGAACAACCATTCTTTTTGAGGTGGACGCATGCCAAGAGTGACCGACGCCCACCGCCAGGCCCGCCGCTTGGAGATCGCCGGGGCGGCACTGCGGTGCTTTGGCCGGAAGGGGTTCCAGGGAACCTCTATGGCGGACATCATTGCCGAGTCCGGGCTGTCGGCGGGCGCGATCTACGGTCATTTCAAGAGCAAGGACGAACTCATCGAGATGTCAGTCCGCGAAATCCTGGACCACCTTCTGGATGAGATCGACGCGGTCAGCTCCTCCGATCCATTGCCCGAACCCCACGAGGTCCTGAAGGCATTCCTGCGGAGCATCCGCGAGGACATCGTTGACCGCGGCCTTCTCCTTCAGGTCTGGGCCGAGGCAATGACCGATCCCGGCCTGCGCCGTATAGCGGCCGGAACGGTCACCGGGCTCAAGAAACTCTTCGCCGAGTACCTCACCACCTGGTACACCCAGTCCCGGGGGCTCACGCCCACGGAGGCTTCGGCCCGGGCGGACAAGTATGCTGCGGTCATGCTGGGGGCGTGCCAGGGCTTCATCGTCCAATCCGCGCTACTACCGGGCTTCGACGCCGAGGAATACCTCGCCGGGCTCGACGTGATCTCCCCGCACTGAGGGGCAAAACACGTCCCGCGCTTGTTGGGGGTCTGAGTAGCAGTGGAACGGAATCGTGCGGTAGTCGGGCACTTATGCGTGATTGCATGCTATTTGTCGGAAAACGACCATCTACCGTCCCCCGACACTGCCGGCGACACGCCGCGAAATCCATGTCTAAAACCCGCGCCGGAAATCAACGTCGTCAAACCCCGTGGCACAGGTATTATCGACACATGTTGATCGGATAGGCGTGTGCGTCTCCACCACCGACCAAAACCCCGACCACCAAACAGACGCCCTCGCCCGCGCCGGCGTCGACCCGGCCAACGTCTACCGCGACCACGCCAGCGGCGCCAAAGCCAGCAGGCCCAAGCTCGACAAGGCCCTCGCCTCCGCCAACCGGGCCGGTGACCAGCTCGTCATCACCCGCCTCGACAGACTCGGACGCTCAGTCCTCCACTTCGTCACCCTCGGCGCAGCCCTCCGGGAACGCGGTGTGGGATTGCGTGTCCTCGAGCAAGGCATCGACACCACCACCGCGGAAGGACGGGCAACCTTCGGGATGCTCTCCGTCCTCGCCGAACTCCAACGAGAACTCATCATCGCCAACACCCGCGACGGCCTCGCGGCCGCCCGCGCCCGCGGACGAACCGGAGGAAGACGCCCCAAACTCACCCCCGACCAGGCCCACCACGCCCAACAGCTCTACGACGCCGGGGACCACGCCGATCAGCGCATCGCTGATCTGCTTCAGGTACCGCGCTCCACGATCTACGGCCACCTCAACAAAACAAGCATCGGACGACGCCCCACCCCGGCGCCGTGACCCGGGGTAACAGCGGTGCCTACCAGAACCTCTGCTACCTGGCCCCACCGGCTTAGCGTGACTTTCCCGAGCATTGGTCCTCAAGCCCTAGCGAAGCCTGTGCTCTGCGTCTTGCCGGGAGTTTTAGCCGGAAATGTGAGTGCGAGAGTGTTCAGTCGCCGGGGTGGGGAGACCCCTCCCGGTGAGATTGACCCCAGTTAGTGACATGCTCGACCGTGGCCGTATCGGTTTGCTATTCCGGGCTGGCGCTGCGCGAACGAAAGAAGTGAAGAGAGCCGGGACAACCCAGTGTCCCGGCTCTCTGCTGTTTAGGCCTCGATTGGTTACCTCAAATAGTCCCGGACATATCTCTCGAAGCACTCGAAGGGGGCGTTCAGCTCATCACTCTGCCGGCTCGAGCAGTGATTCTGCTTCCGGGGCGACTGTGGAGACTTTCTTCTGGCCACCCATTACGAAGAAGTAAGCGAACCCGGCGGTGATGAGCCCGACGGGCCAGGCAAAGGCTGCAACCGCGCCAAGGGCTGGCACGAGTGCCATGGTGGCTGCGATCGCGGCTGTCGGGACGAATACGCCGACGGCTTTCGGGTTGACTCCCTTTCGGAAGAAGTACTCTCCGTTTTCGTCTGACCGGTAAAGGTCTTTGATGTTGACGATGCCGCGGTTGATCAGGAAGTAGTCGGCGGCCATGATGCCGAACAGGGGTCCGAGGAAGGCGCCCAAGCCGCCGAGGAAGTAGTTGACGACGACCGGGTTGGAGTACAGGTTCCAGGGCATGACGAGCAGTGCCAGGACTGCGCTGATGATGCCGCCGCGGCGGAAGGTGATGTGCTTGGGCCAGACGTTGGCCAGGTCGTAGGCGGGGGACACAAAGTTCAGGACGACGTTCACTCCGATCGTGGCCACAATGAACATCACTGCGCCGACGACCAGGATGAAGGTGTCGGGTACCTTAGCGAGGATCAAGGCGGGGTCGGTGATGGCTTCGCCGAAGGCGACAACCGTTCCAATGGTCATGGTGATGCTGATGGCAGCGAATGCCGCGAAGTTCACAGGGATTCCCCAGAAGTTGCCGCGGACAACCGACTTCGCCGATTTCGCGAAGCGGGTGAAGTCGCAGTAGTTCAGGAGCATGGTGGCGTAGGTAGCGACGAGGAGGAAGGCGCCGGTCAGTACGCCCCGGAATGCGTCGCCCCCTGCCAGCGGGTTGATCGAGAGGTCCATGGGGATGTTCCATCCTGCCAGGCTGAAGAGCCAGATGGCCATGGCGAGCATGACGGCCCAGACAATGGGCCCGGCCCAGTCCTGGAAGCGGCGGACAGCTTCCATGCCGCGGGTGATGACCAACAATTGCAGGATCCAGAGCAGGATGAAGCAGGCCCATCCCAGGAGTGACAGGCCAAGGAAGCTTTGGTTCTGCCACTGCTGCAGGTCAGGATCGATCCTCAAGAGAAGGACGACGACAGCCATGGAGGCCAGATAGGTCTGGATTCCGTACCAGCAGATGGCTATGACGGCTCTGATGAGGGCGGGGATATTGGCGCCCCAGATCCCGAAGCTGATGCGTGCCATGACGGGGAAGGGGACGCCTGTTTGTTGTCCCATTTTCCCGGCCCAGTTCATGCCGAAGAAGAGGATCGCGGTGCCGATCATGATTGCTGCCAGGACCTGCCAGCCGGTGAGGCCGATGACGAACAGGCCAGCTACGAACGTGTAGGTGCCGATGTTGTGGATCGCCGACATCCAGACGGCGAAGAAACTGTAGGAGGTCCACTTCCGCTCTGTTGCGGGGGCAAGGTCCTCGTTGTAAAGCCGGCCCGATGGATCGAGCGCGGCCAGGGACTCGTGGCTTGCGTCCATGATGACTCCTTTGTCAAACATCTTTGGTGGGTTCGGTTGGGGTGATGCGGTTTGTTAGGCGGTGTGGTTCACGGCCTCGAGTGCTGCCGGGGCTGCGGGGGTGTCCCGGAATCCGTGGCGCTTGATGAACCGGCCGACCGGGCCGGGGTCGTGGAATCCGTTTTCATCCACGACGATCCGTCCGGCTGAGACCACAAGCTGGGGCCAGCCCCGCAGAGCCTTCCCGTCGAACGGGGAGAAATCGGTGCCCATATGCAGGGCGGCGCCGGAGACGGTCCGTACTTCGGTAGGGTCGACCAGGACAAGGTCTGCGTCGAAACCGGGCGCTACGACGCCCTTTCCCGGAACGGCGTTGATGCGGGCCGGCCCGGCGGAGAAGACCTCCACGAAGCGTTCAGCACCATGGCCTTCGGGCGAAACCATGGTCGTGAAGGTGACAGGCATCCTGGTTTCGACACCCGGAAGCCCGTGCGGCATCTGCCGGATGTCGTCACTGCGTTCGCGTTTCTGTGACAGGTCGTAACAGGAGTGGTCCGACGCGACGGTGTCGATGGCGCCGGCGAGTACCCGTTCCTTGAGGGCGGCGACCGTTTCCGGGCTGCGCATCGGCGGGCAGCAGGCGTACCATTCCGGAAAGTCTTCGCCGTAGACGGTTTCGTCCAGCGTCAGATAGTGCGGACAGGTCTCCGAATAGGCCCTGAGCCCGTCCATTCGGGCTTCGGTCACCAGGTCGACAGCTCCCGGGGTGGACTGATGGACGAAGTACACCGGCGCTCCGGTGTACTCGGCCATGGCCAGGGTTTCTTTCACGGAGATTTCTTCGGCGAGCTCCGGCCGGGTCCGGTGCAGGTGACTAATGCCGATGTCACCGGTGGCTGCGTGCTCTGCGGTGCAGTCGGCGATGATCGCGTCGTGTTCAGCATGAATGTAGGTAAGCCCGTCGAGCCGGACCATTTGCTTCATGACGCGCAGGATGGTGTCGTTGTCCGCCATCGTGGAGCCGCGATTCGTTGTATACATCTTCACGGACCGGATTCCCAGCTCAGCGAGCTCGTCCAGCTGTGCCGGCACCGTTGCATCCCACGTGACCACGGATGCGTGCAGGCCCACATCGCAGCGCGACTCCCGGGCCAGGGCAATCTTGTTGCGGGCTGCCTCCAACGGCGTTTCGGCGTCGTCCCGCGGGATGCCGAAATCAATGATTGTGGTGGTGCCACCCCAGAGTGCTGCCGTCGACGTCACCGAATAATCGTCGAGGGTGCGGTGTTTGCCCGTAACCTGGGCGACGTGACAGTGGCCGTCCACCCCGCCGGGGAGTAACAGGCGCCCGCGAGCGTCGACAGTGGCGGCTGCTCGGGGCACCCGATGAGCGGCGTCAACGAGTTCCGCGATCTTTCGGCCCTTGATGAGCACGTGTGCGTTCTTGCGGCCGTCGGCGTTGACGACCGTCGCATTGGAAATGACAAGATCTGGCAAATCTTCCATTGGATACCCTTCTGTGGAGTTCGGCTTCCGCCGAGTGACGATTTTTGGGTGCACTAAATAGAGCGACGGCAGGCCGATGGCAGCGAACCGTCTCGAGTACCCGGGGTCAGTGGTGCAGGTAATAGTCCTTGCGGTACTTCTGGATGTGTTCCCTGGACGCAGCGCCGGCGCGATCAGGGTCGCCGCTGGCGATGGCTTCGTAAAGTTGGCGGTGTTCCCGGATCAGCTCGGGAAGATCCGTTGCGTGCCGGAAAAGCCAGTGCATCCGACCTTGAAGCGGCTCCAACGCCGCCCGCAGGAACTCGTTCCGCGCGATACTGGTGATGGCGTCGTGGAACTGATTGTTTGCTGCATGGGCTTCGAAAATTGATCCTGTCGCCAAGCAGCTTTGCGCCGTGTCCAGCAGAGAATTCAGATGTGTGAGCTCCGCGCGGGTGGCCCGTGCGGCTGCCAGTTCACTCGCCAGGACCTCCAGGGCAAGTCTGACATCGAACAGGTCGGCGACCTGCTCGGGCGTCAGGCTGCTGACCACTGTTCCCCGCGAGTTCGCCCGGTCGCTAACGAGTCCCTCCTGCCGCAGCATGCGCAGAGCCTCTCTAACCGGCAACCTGGAGACGCTGAACTCATCCGCAAGGTCGCGCTCGACAAGCCGCGTGCCCGGAGCATAGTGGCCCTCGAAGATCCGGTTGCGGATCGCATCACGCACGCTCTCGCGCAATGGCCGGTCATCAATGCCTGCCGAACTGTCCATGATGTGTACCTCTGATATGGGTGCGAACCGGGGGATTGATCCTCACCGGACACGACCGTCGTCAACGTTGTCCATACCGGCAGGTGGAGAGACGGCAGGGGCTGTTCTTCGGACCTAAGTGATGAATCCCTTTTGGGATACCTTCTTGGGATACCCGTTTGGGATCCCAAAAACCAGTGTGAGGTCTCACACTTGTCGACGTCAAGACTTTTCTTGAAGCGGTCCTTAAAAGAAAAGCTGGGCCCCAGCAGCGGACTGCTCCCGGGGCGATTCAGCATGCAAAAAAATGCTCGTTCGGCGACGATCTGGTTCGTGGGCTCGGGAACGACGGCCTTGATCTTCCGGGCCCGCAGGAGCTAACGGTTGGCCCCGGGAGGAGTAGGCCTTGTCACCCGTCACCGCGTCGGGGCGGGTCCGCGCCCCGTCCCGTCCCGTTCCGGGGCGCGGGACGTTGATGGCGTCAATGATGCGGGAACACCCGTGAGTCCGAGCCCTGGCCCGGTCCAATAATGAACGCCAGAGGCCGGCCTTTCCCGTCGCAGGCGTGGTGGATCTTTATGCTCAGCCCGCCCCGGGAACGCCCGACGGCGTGGATCCGGTCCCAGATCCCGTCTGCTGCGAAACGGCGGCGGCGCTTCCACACCGTCTACCACAGACCGAACTGCTCCGGCAGGTCCCGCCGCGCAATCCCGCACCGGTACCGGTAGGCAATGCCCTTGACGACCTGGCGGTGGTTCCGGAACGGGCGACCGCGCTGGCCGTCGGAACTGGGCAGCAACGGCTCAACGCGGGCCCACTGGGCATCGGTAAAGACCTGGAAACGAGCCACGCTCCAAGTTTTCCAGCCGGGGATCAACCTATTTGGGAGACAGGCCCTAGAGGCCCAGGGCTGCTTTCAGTTCCGCCACGTGGCCCTTCGCGGTGACCTGGTACTGCGCGAGGGAGACGTCGCCGTCGGGATCCACGACGACGGTGGAACGGACAAGGCCCTCGGTAACCTCGCCGTTCACTAGTTTCTCGCCCCACGCGCCGTAGGCAAGGGCCACGGCGTGATCTTCGTCGGCCAGAAGCGGAAAGGTAAGCCCCTGGTCGCCGGTGAAGTGGGCCAGGTCCGTAGGGGAATCCGGGGAGATGCCCAGGACTTCATAACCGGAGTTCTTCAGGGAGGCCAGGCTGTCGCGGAAATCGCACGCCTCGGTCGTGCAGCCCGGGCTGGCAGCCTTCGGGTAAAAGTACACGATGACGCTCCGGCCGCGGTAGTCGGCCAGCGACACCGGGCCGCCGCCGGCGTCGACCAGGGTGAAGCCCGGCGCAGGCGTACCGGGCAGCAGCTTTACGGAGGTGGTCTGGGGTGTCGGGTTCAGGTTCATGATCTTCCTATGCAGGTCGTGGAAATCGGGTCTTTCGGGCTGAACGACTTAGATGGAGTATTCGGCAGGCCCACGCACTTTGGCGTAGGGCCCGGGGACGAACTGGTAGCCGCCCCCTCGATTGGTGGCGATCGTGTACCGGGCACCACCCAGCTTGCGCCGTACGCGGGCCACATAGGCGTCGATGGATCGCGGGGCGCACCCCGGGAACTTGAGCGACTCAAGGAACTCCTGGAGTTCACTGCGGGCTATCGGCCGCGAGCAGTTTTCCACAAGGTACCGCAAGAGCCTGAATTCGACGCCGGTCAGCGGCACAGGTTGTTCATCAACCAGAACTGATTCGGTGGCAAGGTCCACAGCCATCCTGCGGAGGCCGGGCCGGGGCCGGACTCCGGCGTCGTCTCGTTCAGCGGCATCTTCATCGATCCCCGAATTGGGGCGGGGGCCGGGTTGGGCTGTTCCGGTGGCAGACCGATGATGGACTTCCGCCTCCGGAACAATTCTCAGCACGCGCTCCAGCAGAACCTCCGCCGCGTGAACCATGGCAGCTTCATCTGCGCAGGACGATTCAACCCAGATCGCCAGGCCCTTGGGCGCGTTTTTGGGGCCCGGGCGTTGCCCCACCGAGCCCGGACTCTGTTCCTCATGTGCCCTCAGGCGGGGGGGCAGGGGCATTGACAGCCACTGGCGCTGCGGGTTAGACGCCGCCGCGGCGCAACAGGGTGCCGTGGGGGGTGTGGTGGTTGATTTGCTGGCCGCGGAGGTAGGTTTTGCGCACGACGCCGGAGAGCGCTTTGCCGTCGTAGGGGGTGATGGGGTTCTTGTGCTGAAGTTTGGTGACGTCCACGACGTAAGCGTCGTCGGGGGCGAAGATGGCGAAGTCCGCGTCGTAGCCGAGGGCGAGCCGTCCCTTGGTGGACAGGCGGGCGAGTTCGGCGGGTTTGGCGGCCATCCAGGAGATGACTTGTTCCAGGGTGATGCCGCGGTGCCGGGCCTCGGTCCAGATCAGGGACAGTCCCAGCTGCAGGGAGGACACTCCGCCCCAGGCGACGGCGAAGTCGCCGTTCTCGAGGTCTTTCAGGTCCAGGGTCGAGGGGGAGTGGTCCGAGACGATGCAGTCGATGGTGCCTTCCTGCAGGCCTTTCCAGAGCAGTTCCCGGTTGGAGGCCTCCCTGATCGGCGGGCAGCATTTGTAGGCGGTGGCGCCGTCGGGGATTTCCTCGGCCATCAGGGTCAGGTAGTGCGGGCAGGTCTCCACGGTCAGGTGCACGCCGTCGCGTTTGGCCGAAGCGATCATCGGCAGCGCGTCCGAGGAGGACAGGTGCAGGATGTGGGCCCTCGCTCCGGTCCAGCGGGCGCGTTCGATGACTTCGGCGATGGCCTTGTTCTCGGCCCCGCGCGGGCGTGAGGAGAGGAAGTTCGCGTAGTGGTCTCCGCCCGGGTGCGGGGCGCGGTCGATCGCGTGGGAGTCTTCGGCGTGGACGATCATGAGCGAGTCGAAGGACTTGAGCTCGGCCATGTCCTCCTCCATCTCGTCCGCTTCGAGGTGCGGGAACTCGTCCACCCCCGAGTGCAGCAGGAAGCACTTGAACCCGAAGACGCCCTCGTCGTGGAGGGGGCGAAGGTCCGCCTTGTTACCCGGGACCGCGCCGCCCCAGAAGCCGACATCCACAAACGCCTGGTCCGCGGCGACCTCGCGCTTGAGCTTGAGGTTCTCCACCGTGGTGGTGGGCGGGATCGAATTCAGCGGCATGTCGATGATGGTGGTCACGCCGCCGGCTGCGGCGGCCCGGGTCGCGGACGCGAAGCCTTCCCACTCCGTGCGGCCAGGTTCGTTGACGTGGACGTGGGTATCGACCAGGCCCGGGATCATTGTCTCGTCATCGGCCAGATCAATGAGCTCCGCCCCGGCCAGGGCATTACCTAGCGGTTCGATCGCAACGATCCGACCGCCCCGGATCCCGACCTCACGTGCCGCGATCCCGGCCGTCGTCAGCACACGCCGGCCGCGAACAACCAAGTCATAGCGTTCTTCAGGCACTAAGGGACTCCTTCGAGGATGAGGTTTTCTTGGGCTGGAACCAGGGGGAATCGGGACCGAGCTGATTGCCGATGATGGTGCCGATCTGCTCGAGGAGACGCCCGGCTTCGTTGATGCACGTTTCCACGTTGTCTTCAATCGCGGTCAAGGCAAACGTCGCCTGGAACCCTGCGGCGCTCAGCTGGTCGGCCGTCAGCGTGGTGCGTCCGCAGACGGCGATGATCGGGACGCCGGCCAGCGCCGCCGCCCGAGCTACTCCCATGGGGGTTTTGCCGAGCAGGCTTTGTTCGTCCAGGCTGCCTTCGCCGGTGATCACGAGGTCCGCCCCGACCAGCCGGTGCGCGAGGTCGGTAAATTCCAGGACGACGTCGATTCCCGGCCGGCGGGAGGCGGCGAGGACTGCAATGGCGGCATACCCGACACCGCCTGCGGCGCCGGCGCCCGGGGCTTCCGCAGCCTTCAGCGCCCGGGAGCCCAGCTCGTCGCCGAGCACCTGCACGTAACGTGCCAGTGCGGAGTCCAGCGTGCGGACGTCCTCAGTGGCGGCCCCCTTTTGCGGGCCAAACACCGCCGCCGCGCCGTCCGGGCCAAGCAGCGGATTGTCGACGTCGCTGGCCAGCACGAACCTGGTGTCCTCCAGCCGTGGATCGAAATCGGAGAAGTCAATCCACTTCAGCCGGGCCAGTGCGGCCCCGCCAGCCGGAAGCTGGTTTCCGTCCGCATCCATGAAGCGCGCACCCAGGCCTTGCAGCACCCCGGCGCCGCCGTCGGTGTTGGCGCTTCCGCCGACGCCGAGGATAATCTTGCGGCAACCAGCGTCCAGGGCCGCCCGGATCAGCTGCCCGGTGCCCAGGGACGTTGCCCCCAGTGCGTCCTTCGTGCCTCCGGGCAACACGGCGAGTCCTGACGCCGTCGCCATTTCAATGACTGCCTCGCGGCCCCGCACGGCGAATTCGGCCTCAAGCGGCTCGCCCGTCGGGCCGCTGACGACGGCGCTGCGGCGGGTGAAGCCGGAGCCGACGGCGGCGTCGAGGGTGCCCTCGCCGCCGTCGGCCACGGGGATGCCATCCACGTCCAGGACCTGCCCGGCAGTCTGTTTCAAGGATTGAAGACCCTTTGTGAGGTGGGTGACAATGTCCGGGGCCGATAGTGAGCCCTTGAACTTGTCCGGTGCTATGACCACTCGCATGCCGGGGTTTCCTTTCGATGAATCAGACGTGCCGGGTTGGCGCGCGGGAGGCGGCTGGTACTAGTCCAGCAGGGCGATGATGGCCGTCGGGGCGTCCTCGCCCTGTGCGGCGAGGTCCTCGAACTCGTTGACCGCGTTGATCTCTGTGCCCATGGAGATGTTGGTGATCTTCTCCAGGATCACTTCGACCACGACCGGGACGTTGAACTCGCTCATGAGCGCCTTGGCCTTGTCGAAGGCTGCCGGCAGGTCCTTGGGGTCTTCCACCCGGATGGCTTTGCAGCCCAGGCCTTCGGCGACCTTCAGGTGGTCCACGCCGTAGCCGTTGGTCTCCGGGGAGTTGATGTTATCGAACGCCAGGGACACGTTCTGTTCCATCTTGAAGCCGCGCTGGGACTGGCGGATCAGGCCCAGGTACGAGTTGTTCACCACCACATGCACGTACGGGAGGTTGAACTGGGCGCCAACGGCGAGTTCTTCGATCATGAACTGGAAATCGTAGTCACCGGAGAGGGCGACGACGGTCTCGCCCGGCTTGCCTCGGACTACGCCGAGCGCGGCGGGTCCGGTCCAGCCCAGCGGGCCGGCCTGGCCGGCGTTGATCCATTTGCGCGGCCCGAAGACGTGCAGCATCTGCGCGCCGGCAATCTGGGACAGGCCGATCGTGGTCACGTAGGTGGTGTCCTTGCCGAAGGACTTGTTCATTTCCTCGTACACGCGCTGGGGCTTGATCGGGACATTCTCAAAGTGCGTCTTGCGCTGCAGCGAGCCCTTGCGCTGGACGCATTCGGCGACCCAGGTGCTGTAGTCCGGCAAAGTGCCGGCGGACTTGCGTTCCCGGGCGAGCTCCAGGAGCCCGTCCAGTGCCGCGCCGGCGTCGGAGGCGATGCCCAGGTCCGGGGAGAAGACGCGGCCGATCTGGGTGGGCTCGATGTCGATGTGCACGAACTTGCGGCCGGCCGTGTAGGTGTCCAGTCCGCCGGTGTGGCGGTTGGCCCAGCGGTTGCCGATGCCGATCACGAAGTCCGAGGCCAGCATGGTCTCGTTGCCGTAGCGGTGTGAGGTCTGCAGGCCCACCATGCCGGCCATCAGGCGGTGGTCGTCCGGGATGGAGCCCCAGCCCATCAGGGTGGGGATGACCGGGACGCCCAGCAGTTCGGCCAGTTCAACAAGCTGCGCCGAGGCCGAAGCGTTGATCACGCCGCCGCCGGCCACGATCAGCGGGTGCTTCGCTGCGGTGAGCATGTCCAGCGCCTTTTCCAGCTGCTTGCGGCTGGCCTTGGGCTTCTCGACGGCCAGGGGCTCGTAGGTGTCGATGTCGAACTCGATCTCGGCCATCTGCACGTCGAACGGCAGGTCCAGCAGCACCGGGCCGGGGCGGCCGGAGCGCATCAGCTGGAAGGCCTTCTGGAAGGCACCCGGGATCTGGCCGGGCTCGAGCACCGTCATGGCCATCTTGGTGACCGGCTTGGCGATGGATTCGATGTCCACGGCCTGGAAGTCTTCCTTGTGCAGCTTGGCGACGGGGGCCTGTCCGGTGATGCACAGCATGGGGATGGAGTCCGCCCAGGCAGCGTACAGTCCGGTGATCATGTCGGTGCCGGCGGGCCCGGACGTGCCGATGCAGATGCCGATGTTGCCGTCCTTGGCCCGGGAATACCCGTCGGCCATGTGGGAGGCGCCTTCCACGTGCCGGGCGAGGGTGTGGCGGATCCCGCCGTGCTCCCGCATCGCGGAGTAGAAGGGGTTGATCGCCGCGCCTGGCAGGCCGAACGCCTCAATGGCGCCCTCCTTTGCCAGGATGGCGACGGCTGCGTCTACGGTGCGCATCTTCGTCATGGTGTTCTCCTTGAAAGTCTGTTGGGTGTGCTGGTGCGGCTGATGTGCGGCAGTGTTACTTGCGGCCGCTGAGCTGGAGGGTTTGCTTGAACAGTCCGGAGTGGTCGAGGCCGCCGTCGCCCTGGTTGACGGTGGCGGCGACAAGCTGCGCGGCGAGGGCGCCGAGGGGAAGTGAGACGTTGGCCTCGCGGGCGGCCGAAGTGACGATGCCCATGTCCTTGTGGTGGAGGGCGAGGCGGAAGCCGGGCGCGAAGTCGCGGTCCAGCATCTTCTGGCCCTTCTGGTCCAGGACCTTGGAGCCGGCCAGGCCGCCGCCGAGGACCTTGAGCGCCGCATCGGTGTCGACACCGTAGGCCTCGAGGAAGGCGACGGCTTCACCCAGGACCTGGATGTTGACGGCGACGATCAGCTGGTTGGCTGCCTTGACCGTCTGGCCGGAGCCGGCCGGGCCCACATGGACGATGGTCTTGCCTACAGCGTTGAGTACGTCCTGTGCTGCCTCGAAGTCTTCCGCGCTGCCGCCCACCATGATGGAGAGGGCGGCGTTGATGGCACCCTGCTCGCCGCCGGACACCGGGGCGTCCAGCGCGCGGATGCCGGCTGCCCGGGCATCGTCCGCGAGCCGCTTGGCCACATCCGGGCGGATGCTGCTGGCGTCAATCCAGAGGGTGCCCTGCTTCGCGTTCGCGAACAGGCCCTCGGGTCCGGAGACGACGCCTTCGACGTCCGGGGAGTCCGGCACCATCGTAATAACGACGTCCGCTTCCTTGACGGCATCAGCGATGCTCGTTGCACCCTGGCCGCCCTCGGCGATCAACGCGTCAATCTTGTCCTGGCTGCGGTTGAAGCCGGTGACGCTGTGGCCGGCCTTGACAAGGTTGACGGCCATGGGGAGGCCCATGATTCCGAGACCGATGACTGTTACGTTGCTCATGACGTTTTCCTTTGCTGAAATGTGTGGGGCCGGGTACGCGGTCAGTTTGCGGCGGGCTGGCGGATTGCCCAGTTGAAGGCCGTTGCGGCCGGTTCCTTGTATTCGAGGCCGATGTAGCCCGTGTAGCCGAGTTCGCGGCTGCGGGAGATCCATTCGCCGAGCGGAAGGTTGCCGGTTCCGGGGGCTCCGCGGCCGGGGTTGTCGGCGATCTGGATGTGACCGAAGTCCCTGGCGTGCTGCTCGATGACGGCGGCAACGTCGTCGCCGTTGACGGCAAGGTGGTAGAAGTCGGCGAGGAGCTTGACGTTGTCCGCGCCGGATTCTTCCTTGACCCGGGCGATCACCTTCAGGGCGTCGGCGGCGGTGAGCAGCGGGTACCGCGGCGCTCCGCTGACCGGCTCCAGGAGGACGGTGCCGCCGATCCGGGCGACGCCGGCGGCTGCTGTCGCGAGGTTCTCGGCGCCGACGGCATCCTGCTTCTCGGGGGACTCCCCATCGACGCGGTTGCCGTAGAGAGCGTTGAAAGCTTTGCAGCCGAGGCGCTCCCCGATGCCGGCGACGACGTCGATGTTGTCCAGGAACTCGGCCGAGCGGGCCGGCCAGGACACCAGGCCGCGGTCACCTCCCGGCATGTTGCCGGCGTTGAAGTTCAGGCCGGAGAGCTGGACACCGGCGTCGGTGATGGCCTTTTCGAACGTCGCAACCTCGGTGTCCGAGGGAACAGAGGTGTCAAACGGCCACCAGAATTCGACAGCGTCAAAGCCGGCCGCCTTGGCGGCTGCGGGCCGTTCCAGGAGCGGCAGTTCCGTCAGCAGGATGGAGCAGTTCACGGTATACGTCATTGGATTCGTCCTTAGCCCTCTGAACCGCCAACAACCGGCAGGTTTCACGTTCTCGATATTCCGCTTTGTGGAATCTTTATTTTGCTTTATGAAAAGTTTAGGGCTTCGCGGCACGCACCGTCAACCCAGATACGCCCGGGCGGCGATTAAACGACGGCGCCCCGGCCAGAATGTGCCGGGGCGCCGTTTACGGATAATTAGGTCAGGCGAATCTGACGGTTGACATCCTTGTACAGCAGATATCGGAAGTTGCCGGGGCCACCGGCGTAGCAGGCCTGCGGGCAGAAGGCGCGCAGCCACATAAAGTCGCCGGCCTCCACCTCCACCCAGTCATTGTTGAGCAAGTACATGCCCTTGCCCTCCAGAACGTACAGTCCGTGCTCCATCACATGGGTTTCGGGGAATGGGATCACACCGCCGGGCTTGAACGTCACGATGTTCACGTGCATATCATGTGCCAGGTCGTTGGGGTCCGCGAAACGCGTGGTCTTCCAGACGCCGTCGACATCCGGCATTTCGCCCGGCTCGACCTCCTGGTCGCTCGTGACGAAGGATTTCGCCTCGTAGCCTTCCAGCCGCTCGTAAGCCTTGCGGATCCAGTGGAAGGACACGACATCGTCCGAAACATTTTCCAGGCCCCACTGCGCGCCGGCAGCAATGTAGGCGTAGCCGCCTTCCTCGAGCTGGTGCAGTTCACTGTCAAGGGTCAGGTTGACTTTGCCCCTGGTCACGAAGATGACGCCTTCAACGCCTGCCTCGAATTCCGCCTTGGGCGCGCCGCCGCCAGGACCAATCTCCACGATCAGCTGGGAGAAGGTAGTGGCGAACCCGGAGATGGGGCGGGCGATGATCCAGGAGCGGGTGTTCGAGAAGCCCGGCAGGTTGCTGGTCACGATGTCCGTCAGCACACCCTTGGGGATGACCGTATAAGCCTCCGTGACGATCGCGCGCTCGGTCGTGAGGTGGGTCTGCGGCGGCAGGCCGCCTTCGGGAGTGTAGTACTTGCCCATCGGTTAGATCCTTACTTAGGAGGTGGAAGCGATGGCCAGCCGCGGGTGGGCCAGTGCGGTTAGCGTCGGGACTCCGACGCCGGCAAGCCCCTGGACTTCGCCGGCACCGACAGCGCCGCACTGGACGCCTCGCAGCACGAACGCTGCCAGTGCCCGGGCGGTGGCCGGCTCGTCCATGACGCCGCCTTCGGTTTGTTGCACATAGTTTCGCAGACGGGCCGCGGCGGCCGGAAGGCCCTGCCGGTAGAAGGCATACGTCGCCGCAAAACGGCTGGGCAGCTGGGCCGGATGCAGGTCCCAGCCCTGGTAGTAGCCCCGCTCCAACGAGCGGCGGACCAGCCGGCCATGGATCGCCCAGGCATTTTCAACGCCATCGCCCACCGGGATGATGTTGGTCGAGCCGTCGGAGAGGCGGATGCCCGTGCCGGCGACAGCCAGCTGCATGACCTCTTTAGCGAAGTCGGCCACGGGGTGCTCCATGGACTGGTACTCGGCGGAGATCTGCAGGGAGGCGGAATAGTCGTACGTTCCGTAGTGCAAACCGCTGATCCGGCCCGGGACGATGTGTGCCAGCTGGGCTACCGGCGAGGTTCCCTCGGGGCCCAGGATCAGCTGGGGTGTTTCCACCTGCACTTCAAACCTGAGCCGTCCGTGCGGCAATGAGTGGATCTCCTCAAGCCGGGAGACGGCATAGTCCATGGCCTGCACCTGGGCCACCGTGGTGACCTTGGGCAGGGTAAGGATCAGGCCCTCCGGGAGCTCGCCGCCTGAGGCAAGCGTGGAGATAAAGAGATCCAGCGTGCGCAGCCCCCGGTTCCGGGTGGGGGCTTCAAAGCACTTGAAGCGGATGCCGATGAAGGGCGGTGCGGTGCCGGCTGCGACGGCGGCCGTCACGGCCGAGGCGGCCGTGACAGCAGCGGAGTCCTCGGCGGTGTCTCCGCGGTCCCCGTAGCCATCCTCGAAGTCAAGCCTGAGGTCCTCGATCGGTTCGCTGCGCAGCTTCGCCTCGACCCGGGAAGCCACCGACTCTGCCAGTTCAGCGTCCTGGCCCAGAAGCGAGCCAAGGCGGACCAGCCCGCCGTGGGCGTCCGCGGCCTCCAGCGCCTGGGTGCCCCAGTCCGCGGCGAATGTCGGCGTAAACCGGTCGGCCGGGACATAGACCGTGTGCACCGGCTGGCGGGAGCCGTCGTCGCCCGGGTAGTTCTGCTCCAGCAGCCGGTCGGTCGCTGCCAGTTGCGATTCGATTTCGGCCAGGTCCCTTGGACTCAAGGAAGCGTTGATGCCCATATATCAGCCGACCAATTCGTAGGCGGGCGTGGTGAGGAAGTCCGTATAGTCCTCGGACAGGCAGATATCACCGATCAGCTTACTGGCAGGCAGGTAGAACTTCTCGAAGGTCTCATGACCCACTTCGCCGCGCAGTTTCTCCGTTTCTTCACCCAGGATCGTCTCGACCAGCTCGCGAGTGACCGTGTTGCCAGTATCCGAGAGGACCACTGCGTTGCGGATCTGCTGCCACACCTGGGAGCGGGAAATTTCGGCCGTGGCCGCATCCTCCATGAGGTTGTGGATGGCCACCGCGCCGTTGCCCGAGACCCAGACCGCCGTGTAGGCCACGGCAACATAAAGGTTCAGGCGCAGGCCTGCCTCGGTGACCTGCCCGTCTGCTGATGCGACATCCAGCAGTTGGCCGGCGGTGACCGACACCTCCGGCCGCTGCTTGTCCAGCTGGTTGGGGCGTGCGCCGAGGACGGAGTCAAAGACCTCGGCACAGATCGGAACGAGGTCAGGGTGCGCCACCCAGGAACCGTCAAAACCGTCGTTCGCCTCGCGGGTCTTGTCCGCCCGGACCTTTGCGAAGGCCTGTGCTGTGACTTCGGGTTCACGCCGGTTGGGGATCACCGCGGCCATACCACCCATGGCGAATGCTCCGCGGTGGTGGCAGGTCTTGACCAGCAACTCGGTGTAGGCGCGCATGAACGGAGCCGTCATGGCCACCGTGGCCCGGTCCGGGAGAACAAAGCTGGCACCGGCGTCGCGGAAGTACTTGATAATGCTGAACAGGTAGTCCCAGCGGCCGGCGTTGAGCCCCGAGGCGTGGTCGCGGAGTTCGTAAAGGATTTCGTCCATTTCAAACGCAGCAGGAATGGTTTCGATCAGCACCGTGGCACGGACGGTTCCCTGCGGGATGCCGAGGTGGTCCTGGGCGAAGACAAACACGTCATTCCAGAGCCGTGCTTCGAGGTGGCTCTCCATCTTGGGCAGGTAGTAGTACGG
The DNA here is from genome assembly GCF_040546085.1 of Arthrobacter sp. UYEF21. Taxonomy (NCBI): domain Bacteria; kingdom Bacillati; phylum Actinomycetota; class Actinomycetes; order Micrococcales; family Micrococcaceae; genus Arthrobacter; species Arthrobacter sp. UYEF21. The sequence continues at coordinate 53,623 of NZ_JBEPNF010000016.1, read as the reverse complement.
GCCGTGGCCGTTGCTGATCAGCTGCCGGGCGGTGTGGAAGAAGTGCAGGCCGAAATCGACGAGGGCACCCACGGCCGGCTGCCCGTCAATGAGCAGGTGGCGTTCGTCCATGTGCCAGCCGCGGGGACGTGCGACGACGACGGCGAGCGGTGCGTCTGTCCGGAGGGTGTATTCCTTGCCTTCCGGGGAGGTGTAGCGAAGGGTTCCGGCGGCGGCATCCCGGAGGTTAAGGAGTGCGTCGATGACGTTGGGCCAGGTGGGTGTGCTGGCATCCTCGAGATCTGCCAGCCACACCTTGGCGCCGGAGTTCAGTGCGTTGATGGCCATTTTGGCGGGGGTGGCTGGGCCGGTCATTTCCACGCGCCGGTCCTGGAGCGCCTTTGGTGCCGGGGCCACCGCCCATGTGCCCTTGCGTACGTCTTGGGTCTCCGGCAGGAAATCAAGTTTCCCGGTCCGGGCTACTTGCTCGCGCTTCGCGGTGCGGGCCTTGAGGAGGTCGGTACGGGTACCGGCGAAGCGATTGTGGAGTTCCTCCACAAAGGCCAGCGCCTCCGGCGTCAGGATTTCCTCTGCACGTGCGATCGGGTGCGGGTCAGTGACTATGTGCGCCATTGTCCGGTCCTTTCCTTGGCTGTGTATCAGGCTTTGACGGAATTTGCGGCTGAGGCGGCATGGGCTGCGTGGGCGACCGCGGACGCTACGTCGGCGGCAACGTGGGGATCGAAGACGCTGGGGATAATGTAGCTGGCATTGAGCTCATCGTCAGCCACCCGGTTGGCGATTGCCTCGGCGGCCGCCACCAGCATCTCCGGGATGATGTCCGACGCTCCGGCGTCCAGCAGGCCGCGGAAGAAGCCGGGAAAGGCCAGCACGTTGTTGATCTGGTTCGGGAAGTCGCTGCGGCCGGTTGCCACGACTGCCGCGTGCCGGGACGCGCTGACCGGGTCGATTTCCGGGGTCGGGTTTGCCATGGCGAAGACGATCGCGTCCTTGGCCATGGCGGCGACCTGCTCCTCGCCGATCACGTTGGGGGCGCTGACGCCGATGAAGACGTCGGCGCCCTTGATCGCCTCGTGCAGGGTCCCGGAGAAACCGTCCTCATTGGTGTTGGCCGCGATCCAGGTTCGGTGTTCGTCGTCGTAGTCCACGCCGGAGTGGATGGCACCGGAGCGTCCGGCGGCGATGATGTGCCGGGCACCCTGGGCCTTGAGCAGCTGGATGATGGCCGACCCGGCGGCGCCGACCCCGGAGACCACGATCCGGACGTCACCAAGCTTTTTGTCCACGACACGCAGTGCGTTGGTCAACGCGGCCAGGGTGACGATGGCGGTGCCGTGCTGGTCGTCGTGGAAGACCGGAATGTCCAGTTCTTCGCGGAGCCGGTTCTCGATCTCAAAGCAGCGCGGTGCCGCGATGTCCTCCAGGTTCACGCCGCCGTAGACAGGGGCGAGGGCCTTGACGATCATGATGATCTCCTCGGTGTCCTGGGTATCCAGGCAGACCGGCCACGCGTCCACGTTGGCGAACTGCTTGAACAGGGCCGCCTTGCCTTCCATCACCGGAAGAGCCGCCGCGGGACCGATGTTCCCCAGGCCCAGGACAGCGGAGCCGTCGGTGACAACCGCGATAGTGTTGCGCTTGATCGTCAGGTTACGGGCGGCGTCGGGGTTCTCTGCGATCGCCAGGCAGACGCGGGCAACCCCGGGAGTGTAGGCCCGGGAGAGATCGTCGCGGTTGCGCAGCGCCACCTTGGGGACAACCTCGAGTTTTCCGCCCAGGTGCATGAGGAAGGTGCGGTCAGAAACGTTGCGGACGGTGACGCCCTCAAGTGCGTTCAGCGCATCCTTCACGCGGCCCGCATGCTCGTCGTCGGTCGTGTTGCAGGTGACATCGACCACGAGTGTCTCATGGTGGGACTCGGTGACGTCCAGGGCGGTGATGGCAGCGCCGGCAGCGCCGACGGCGGCTGCAAGTTCGCTGGTGGCGGTGAAGCTGGACGGTGCGTCCACGCGCAGGGTGATCGAATTTCCGGGGCTCGGGTTCGCCATTGAATGTTCCTCCAGTTCGGGCCCAGGTCTGGGCTGCTGTGCTAAATCAAAAAGTTTCGTATTATGGATATTATTATCTACTTTGTGGAAATACAAGTCTTAGAGTGCCGGTTCCATCTTCGGGCCGTACTGTTAACTCTTGCACCCAAGTATTTTCACGATGTGGATACTAATTGCCACATCAATCCCGCAGGAGACCCCGTTATGGCTGAAAAAGCCCCCGGAGGCGTGCAGTCCGTTGAGCGCGTCTTCGAACTCTTGGAACTCATTACCGACGCCGGCGGTGAGGTCACGCTCAGCGAACTCTCGTCCTCCACGGAGTTGCCGCTGCCCACGATCCACCGGCTCCTGCGCACGCTCGTGACGCTGGGATACATCCGCCAACTGCCGAACCGCCGCTATGCACTGGGCCCCCGGCTGATCAGGCTGGGCGAAGGGGCCAACCAGCAGCTCGGCGCCCTGGCCCGGCCGCAGCTGAAATCCCTCGTGGACCAGCTCGGCGAGACAGCCAATATGGCTGTGCTCGACTCGGACATGGTCATCTATGTGGCACAGGTGCCCTCGTTGCACTCCATGCGGATGTTCACCGAAGTGGGCCGCCGGGCCCACACCCACGCCACGGGCGTGGGCAAGGCCATCCTGTCCCAGCTCGATGACGAGACCGTCCGCGGCATCGTCCACCGCAGCGGGATGCCTGTTGCCACCTCGAAGAGCATCGGCGATATCGACACCCTGCTGCAGGATCTTAAACTGATCCGCGAACGCGGCTACTCCATTGACGAGGAGGAACAGGAGATCGGCGTCCGCTGCTTCGCCATGGCCGTCCCCAGTGCACCGACACCGTCGGCTATTTCGGTGTCCGGCCCGGTCTCGCGCGTGGATCAGTCCTTCGCAGAGCGTGCCGTACCGCTGCTGCGCGCTGCTGCCCAGGTCATCTCGGGTGAGCTGAACCACCGGTAAGCCCGGGCCGCTCTATCGCAGCGCGCCGCGAGATGTCAGCGGCGGAAACCCCTGAAGCCCATGTTCCTGGTGAACATGGGCTTCAGGGGTTTCCGCTGCTATAGACCTCAGCGGGGGGCTCCGGCCGGCGGGTCAGTGCTCGGCAGGGTCGCCCAACGGTGCCACGGGCACTTCCTTGCCGTCGCAGTCGATCAGTTTGCCGTTTTCAAAGTGGTCGCCGTCTGCTAGCAGCTTCAGGTCTTCGTTGCGGATGACCCGTCCGGTGCCGGCCACGAAAACTGACTGATTCTCGGAGTTGCCGGCCTTAAGGTGGTTGAACAGGAGGTTCAGCAGGATCGCCATCACGGCCGCGGAGCTGATGCCGGAGTGGAAGATCGTGCCAAACCAGGCCGGGAACTTGTCATAGAAAGTCGGTGCGGCGATCGGGACCATGCCGAAGCCGATCGACGCCGCCACGATAATCAGGTTCATGTTGTTCCGGTACTCGACCTTCGCGAGAGTCCTGATACCACTGGCAGCCACGGTGCCGAACAGCACGATACCGGCGCCACCCAGGACGGCCGTAGGAACGGCAGCGACAACGCGACCCAGCACCGGCAGCAGGCCCAGCAGGACCAGAATCACGCCGCCCGCCGCCACCACGTAGCGGCTCTTGATCTTGGTGACGGCCACCAGGCCTACGTTTTGTGCAAAGGCGCTCTGCGTGAAGGAACCAAAGACGGGGGCAACCATGCTGGAGACCATATCGGCACGCAGACCCGCTGCGATCCGCTTGGAGTCGGTCTTCGTGCCGACGATTTCGCCGACGGCCAGAATGTCGGCCATGGTTTCGGTCAGGATCACCAGGACAACGATCACCATTGAAATGATTGCTGCAATTTCAAAGGTGGGGACACCCAGGTGGAACGGGGAGGGGAAGGCGACGATGGGGCCGTCGCCGACTTTGGAAAAGTTGGCCATGCCGGTGACGACGGCGACGATCGTGCCGATCACCATGGCCAGCAGGATCGACAGGCGGGAAATGGTGGCGCTGCCGACCTTGCTCAGGACCAGCACCAGGGCGAGGGTGATGGCAGCGAGTCCGATGTTGGCCATGCTGCCGTAGTCCTCGGACTTCCGGTTGCCGCCCATGGCCCAGTTGGCCGCGACGGGCATCAGGGTCAGCCCGATGGTGGTGATGACGGTGCCCGTCACCACGGGCGGGAAGAACCGGACGATCTTGGAAAAGACCGGGGCGATCAACAGACCGATTGCCGCCGAGACAATGACGGCGCCAAAGACTGACGGCAGTCCGCCGCCACCGGTGACGATCGCCACCATCGTGGCTACGCTGGCGAATGAAACGCCCTGCACGAGAGGCAGTTGCGAGCCGAAGAACGGGAGTCCCAGGGTCTGGAGCAGGGTGGCCAGGCCGCCCATGAACAGGGCGGCGGCGATCAGGATCCCGATGTCGGCCGGCGCCAGGCCGGCTGCCTGGCCCACGATCAGCGGCACCGCGATGATACCGCCGTACATGGTCAGGACATGCTGGAATCCGTAGGCGAAGCTGCTCCCGACGGAGAGCCGTTCGTCTTCGGGACGAGCGGGAGCTGTGCGGCCGCCGGTCACCTCTTCGGCATTCTTGGCGTTCTTCTTGTTCATGGCAGACTTTCTTGGTTCATGGCAGACGTCGTCGTCTGGCTAACAGGTGTCTGGCTAACTGGGCTGCGGTTAACGCGGTGCTGCTGTGCTGCGGATAGCTCGGTGAGGCGGTGACGCGGTCGGGTAGGCAGGCCGGTGGGTGCGCCTGCGCCATGCGACGTTTTTCCTTAGCAGAAGCCCGCGATTCCCGACCATGCAATGGCTGCCGGGGCGGATTCTTCACGCTGGACGGTGGCCTCGATCAGGCCATACGGCCGGTCGGCGGCGAAGAAGACTTCGTTGGGGTTGTCCAGGCCGAAGGGTGAGAGATCCACCAGGAAATGGTGCTTGTTCGGCATCGAGAACTTGATTTCATCGATCTCGCTGTGGGCCTCAAGGACCTTCTTGCCCATGTCGAAGAGCGTCTGCTGCAGGGCATGGGAGTAGTTCTCGGTGAAGCCCTCCAGCAGAAGGCTCTTGACATCTTCGTAGCTCTTGTTGAAGTCGAGGCCGCTGAAGTCCGTTCCGGTCTTGAAGCGCCAGCGCGCCGCGACGTCCGTGGCGAGGATCCGGTCGGTGGTCTCCTGCAGGGTCGTGTACTTGTCCTTGGGGTAGTCGACGAAGCCTGACTGGGTCGTCTTGAGCACGGTCAGGTCCCGGAGCCCGGAAATGAGGTGGTTCGTGTCACCGTCGCGGACGAGGACGGCGGTGCGGACTTCCTGGCCGTTGCGCACGAACGAGTGGTCGTGGGCGGTGCCGTGGGACTGGATCCGGTCCCAGCTGTAAGCCTCAGCCTCCCAGCGTCCGCCCGAGACCCAGTCGAAGCTGGACGTGAAGTGATCGCCCAGACGAAGCAGCAGGGCTTCCGGCGAGCCGATGCCCTCACGAGCAAAGGCATAAACCGTGTTCTTCTGGGTGTCGGTCGGTACAACGTGGCTGTTGTCGCCCTCGAGGTGCGCAGCGGAAAAATCGCCGCGAAGCTGTGAGGTGACGTTCAGGTCCTCGATTTCGTGACGGTCCGAATCCCGCGTGATCCTGACGACCCGGACTTCGGCCTTGCCGAACTGGTTTTCACCGAGGATGATCTTGCTGCTCATGGTCTGCTCCAAACTTCCGTGATGTGAAAAAAAATATTCACATTGAAAATAGGCACGCTTTTCGCTGCGCCACAATGGCTGTCGACCCAACAAAAAAGCCGACATCAATAGATGTCAGCTCATTACAACCCTGCCTGCTGCTCCCAGGTCTCGTGACTTGCACCACGATGTCCTTGAACAGTAGACCACTTTATCCGTGTTGTACATCACAATCTGAAAATTTCCTCGATGACCGCCCCGTGGCCGATACGGCGCCGCACCTCTTGACCCGTCCGTCGGATGCCCGTTATATTTTCATAAAGCAAGATAAGTTTTTCATTATACGGACATTGGAGACCATCATGTCACGTGAGACGGAACGGGAACCCGCTCAGACGGAATCCGCGGCGAGGTCGGCAGAGTCAGCGCCGGAGTTGTATTTTCCTGCCGGCGGCGGAACGGATCCGGATTTCTCCCCCCGCACAGTCCGGGAGGATACCCCGGGCCGCTTTTCACGCTGGCTGCACAGTCACCCGTTTGCCGGCCGGCGTACGCGCTGACGCTGAAAATGGGGGCGGGTGTGCGCAGCGCGGGTTGATCACCACCAGGACCGATCCGCCTCCGCCTTCCGCTTCCTGCAGAAATAAGGTGTCTGTGTTCCGTTGAGGGCGGATAAACAACAAATCTGACATTCGTGCTCGACGGCAACAATCCACGGTCCCGCGGACAAGAAACCGTGCCCTCACCAGAAGACTAACCAGTGGGCTTACCGGCACCATAGAGCGACCGGAACGTGCTCCTTAAGTCTGCTCCTGCACGCATGGACAGCACCTGACCCACCAGTGTCCTGTACGGCTCCGAGGGCCGGCCGTGTATCTGCTTCCGAGGCAGCCGGGGATCCCGGATCCCGTGCCCAGGCTCTCAACGACTGCACAGCAGATGCCCGGCTGGGATATCCCAGCCGGGCGCCTGCCTGGTCGAGCACTGAATCATCAGCGGCCCTCAAAGCTGCAGGGGCCCCTAAAGTCCGTCAGGAATCCCCGCCGGACCCTCCGGTGGTGCCGGCGTTGACGTTGTGCAGCTTGTACTTCTCGATGGCGTGGGCCGGAGCCTGGGCATCGACCTCTCCTCGGCGGGCCAGCATCTGCAGGGAACGGACCACTACAGAGTGGATGTCATTCTTGAAGAAGCGGCGTGCGGCGGCGCGGGTATCCGAGAAGCCGAAGCCGTCCGCACCGAGGGAGGCGAACTCGTTCGGGAGGAACTGGCGGATCTGGTCCGGCACGGCCTTCATGTAGTCGGTCACGGCCACAATCGGACCCGTCGCGCCGGCGAGCTGTTCGGTGACGAACGGGACGCGGGCGGGCTGGCCGGGGTTGAGGAAAGCCTCCTCCTCGGCGGCCATGGCGTCGCGGCGCAGTTCGCTCCAGGACGTCACGGACCAGACGTCGGCGGAGACGCCCCAGTCCTCGGCGAGGACCCGCTGGGCTTCCAGAGCCCAGGGGACAGACACGCCGGATGCGAGGATCTGCGTGCGCGGGCCGTCAATTTTGGCCGGCGCCAGTAGGTAGATGCCCTTGATGATGCCCTCGACGTCCATGTTCTCCGGTGCCGGGGGCTGGATGATGGGCTCATTGTAGACCGTGAGGTAGTACATCAGGTTCCGGTCTGTTGAGGCGGGGCCGTACATCCGGTTCAGGCCGTCGCGGATGATCACGCCGATCTCGTAGCCGTACGCCGGGTCGTAGGTGACGACGGCGGGGTTGGTGGAGGCCAGGAGCGGGGAGTGCCCGTCGGCGTGCTGCAGGCCTTCGCCGGTGAGGGTGGTCCGGCCCGCGGTGGCGCCGATGATGAACCCGCGCGTCATCTGGTCCGCCGCGGCCCAGAAGGAGTCCCCGGTGCGCTGGAACCCGAACATCGAGTAGAAGACGTAGACCGGGATGAGCGGTTCGCCGTGGGTGGCGTAGGAGGTTCCGGCGGCGGTGAAGGCTGCCACGGCCCCGGCCTCGTTGATACCAGGGTGGATCAGTTGACCCTGTGCCGATTCTTTATACGCCAGGACGAGCTCGCGGTCCACGGAGAGGTAGTTCTGGCCGTCCGGGCTGTAGACCTTCGCCGTCGGGAAGAAGGCGTCCATGCCGAAGGTCCTGGATTCATCCGGGACGATCGGCACGATCCGCTTGCCGAACTCCTTGTCCCGCATGAGGTCCTTGAGCAGGCGGACAAACGCCATCGTGGTGGCCGCCATCTGCTTGCCGGAGCCGCGGTTGGTGAACGCGTAGGTCTTCTCGTCCGGGAGGGTGATCTCGGCGTGCTCGGAGCGGCGCTCGGGGACGAAACCGCCGAGTTCCTTGCGGCGGCCCATGAGGTACTGGATCTCCGGGGAGTCCATGCCGGGGTGGTAATACGGCGGCCGGTACAGGTCCGCTTCCAGCTGCTCGTCCGTGATCGGGATGCGCAGGTGGTCGCGGAAGGCCTTGAGGTCCGCCATCGTGAGCTTCTTCATCTGGTGGGTCGCGTTGCGGCCCTCGAAGTGGGTGCCCAGGCCGTAGCCCTTGACCGTGTGCGCCAGGATGACCGTGGGCTTGCCCTTGAACTCGGTGGCGGCCTTGTAGGCGGCGTAGACCTTGTTGTAGTCGTGGCCGCCGCGCTTGAGGTTCCAGATCTCGTCGTCGGAGAGGTCCTGGACCATTTCCTTGGTCTGCGGGGTCTGGCCGAAGAAGTGCTCGCGGACGAACGCGCCGGACTCGGCCTTGTACGTCTGGTAGTCCCCGTCGACCGTCTCGTTCATGATCTTCACGAGCGAGCCGTCCTCGTCCTTGGCCAGCAGGTTGTCCCACTCGCGGCCCCAGACGACCTTGATGACGTTCCAGCCGGCGCCGCGGAAGAACGCCTCGAGTTCCTGCATGATCTTGCCGTTGCCGCGGACGGGTCCGTCGAGGCGCTGGAGGTTACAGTTGATGACGAAGTTCAGGTTGTCCAGCTTGTCGTTCGCGGCGAGCTGGAGCAGGCCGCGGGACTCGGGCTCGTCCATTTCGCCGTCGCCCAGGAACGCCCAGACCTGCTGGTCCGAGGTGTCCTTGATGCCGCGGTTGTGCAGGTAGCGGTTGGACTGCGCCTGGTAAATGGCGTTCATCGGGCCGATGCCCATGGAGACCGTGGGGAACTCCCAGAACTCCGGCATGAGCCGCGGGTGCGGGTAGGACGAAAGCGCGTGCCCTTCCTTGGACTTCTCCTGGCGGAACCCGTCCAGGTCCTCCTCGGACAAACGGCCTTCCATGAAGGCGCGGGCGTACATGCCGGGGGAGGCGTGGCCCTGGAAGAAGACCTGGTCCCCGCCGCCGTGGTGGTCCTTGCCGCGGAAGAAGTGGTTGAACCCGACCTCGTACAGGGTCGCGGCCCCGGCATAGGTCGAGATGTGCCCGCCGACGCCGATATCGGCCCGCTGCGCCCGGTGCACCATGACCGCGGCGTTCCACCGCAGCCAGGCACGGTACTTCCGCTCGATCTCCTCGTCCCCGGGGAACGGCGCCTCCTGGTCCACCGGGATCGTGTTGACGTAGTCCGTGGTGGTGACCATCGGAACACCCACGCTCTGCGCGCCGGCCCGCTGGAGCAGGCTGCGAATTATGTACTGGGCACGCTCGGTGCCCTGTTCCTGAATCAGCGTGTCCAGGGACTCCAGCCACTCGGCGGTCTCTTCCGGATCACGATCAGGCAGCTGGTTTGTCAACCCGCTGAGGATATGGGAGGTATCTTCTCCTGCAGCCATGGCCAGTCTCTCTTCATCGTTGAATGTTTGGCAAGAAGTTTCATATTGTGAGAAAACTTTCTTGCTATTCGAGATTAGCGATGAGGATGGGGGCCGTCAAGCGGCCTTGGCCGATAACGCCTCAAGGCGCACGCTTGAGGAGGAGTGGGGCTGTCAGCACGGCCCCCGGCTGACAGCCCTACCCGCTGCATTGCGGGCTCCTTCTCGGCGGGGTCCGTTGTCCCGTTCCAAGTCAGAAGGAGTTTCGTGACCACCACCCCGAGCCAAGGATCAAAGTTGCCTTTGTGACCGGATCCGGATCCGGATCCGGCTCCGGTATCGGCAGAGCGGTTGCCCGGCTAAGGCTTGCCGAGGGTCAGCGGGTTGTCCTGGGAGGACGCCGCCGGCAACAATTGATCGAGCCTGCAGGGGATCACCCCCAGGCGCACTCGGTGGTGTGTGACGTCACCGTGCCGATCGATGTCGAGCGTCTCTTCGCCGAAGCTGTCCGGCGCCGGGGCAGGGTGGACGTCCCGTTCAGCAACGCGGGAACCTTCGGGGCCGCTGCCTCAGTGGATGCGATAAGCGCGGGGGAGCGGGGATGCAATCGTGGCCGTCAGCCTGACCGGTTCGATGCTGTGCTCCGCAGCAGCGGTCCGGGTCATGAAAGTCCAGTTGCCGCTGGGCGGCCGCATTACCAACAACGTTCCATTGCCGAGCATTCACCTCGCCCCCGTACCGTGGCATACACGGTCGCTAGTGTTCCGTGTTAATGGTTTGTTTGCGTTTCATCTTGCCCAGGAGATACTCCGCTGATTTGGTCCAGATGAATGGTTTGGCGTTCTGGTTGTAGTTCTCGATGTAGCGTTCCATGGTTTCTTCCAGTTCTTTCACGGAGCTGAATGCCCCGCGTTTGAGGCACTGGCGGGTGATGATCCCGAAGAAGATCTCCACCATGTTCAGCCAGGAACAGCTGGTCGGGGTGAAGTGGAGGGTGACCCGCGGGTTGTCGGCCAGCCAGTCCTTCACGTTCTGGTGCTTATGCGTCGCGTAATTGTCGCAGATGACATGGAGCTCAACCCCGGGGTGGGCGTCGGCTGCCCGGCTAAGGAAGTCGACGAACTCGATGTTGGTGTGCTTGGGATAGAAGGCGTTCGCGCTGAGTTTGCCCGTGAGGACCTCGAGGGCGGCGAACAAGGTGGTGGTGCCGTTGCGCTTGTAATCGTGGGTCTGCTGCAGCGGGTGCGTCGAGGACAACGGCTGATCCGGGCCGGTACGGGACAGGGCCTGGATTGGGGTTTTCTCATCTGATGCGAAGTCACATCAGATGAGTCATGCGAAGCTTCGCATAACTCATCGATACTCACCACCACCGCGTTTTCCGGCGGGGACATGTACAGGCCCACCACGTCCCGGAGCTTGGACTCCAGGGCGGGGTCGGTGGAGAACTTGAACTTCTCGAGCCGGTGCGGCTGAATTTTCCAACGGCGCCAGATCCGGGCCACAGAGGAAAAGGAGACTCCGTGGCGTTCGGCCATGATCCGGGCGGACCAGTGCGAGATCCCCAACTCTGCCGGGGGCTTCCCGTCGTTGGTCAGGGTGTCCGCGATCAGGGCCAGTTCGTCTATCTCCCGCTCCCTGCCCGGGCGCTGGACATCGGACAGGGCCTCGATCCCGCCCTCGGCATAGCGGTTGCGCCACTTCAAGACCGTGGGTGCCGAAAACCCGGTGATTTGCTCGATCCGGATATTCGGCATCCCGTCGGCAGCCAACAAAACCGTGCGCGCCCGCAACGCCAACGTCGCGGAGGATGCCTTCCCGCGGGTCAGCGCCTCCAAAGCCCCCCGGTTCGGTTATCGGACGGCTGCAGGCCCTACTTCGGTGGCTCGAAGCCGCCGATCGTCCGCCCGAGAAGCCAGTGGTAGCGGGGTACGGTCCTCGAACATCGGACTGATGAGCTGCACTCCCACCGGCGGCCCCTCCGGGGACCGGCCGGCAGGTATGACGGTGGCAGGCAGTCCGGGCATGGTGGCCAAACCGGCCCATGCGGACTGGCCGGCGGACGGGTACTCGACGCCGTCGATGTCGATCCGTCGTTCTGGTACGGAAGCCGCCGGCTCATCCAGGCCTCACGGCGTGAGCGGGCCGCGGATGACACGCAATGCAAGGTCCGCGTTGCCTTTCAGGACGGCGGTCTCCGAAAGGCTGGAGCGTCCCCAGAGGCCCAGGTACATCTCATGGGGGGCCGCGATGACCGTCGCTGCGATGTCCCCCTCGCCGACATTCCAGGCCGTGCCGTCGGGCAGGGCGAAGGTCACGGCGTTCCCCGGGTCGGTCATCCGGCCAAGCCGGAGCTGTCTCGGGGCGAACACGGCCAAGGCCTCGTCGATCCCGTCGAGCAGGAACTCTTCACTGAACACCGGGTCGGCCAGGCCGGCTGTCTGGTGGGCGTCGACCAAGTGGACGGCGTGTTCGTGTGCCTGGCGGCGAAGCCAGAACCCGGCCGTCCGCGGGGGAGGACCGAAGTTCCAGCAGGGCGCCACAGGGTCCACTGATGCCATCGCGGCCAGAAAGCCTGGTGCCCCTTCGAGGAACCAGGGCGCGGCCCTCCCGGTGGGTGCGGCCGGCTCCTCTACGAACTTGCCTGCCCGAATCACCCCTGCAGCCCATCGTTCTATCGAACCGAGATGCCCGAAGAGGACATCAAGTGTCCATCCCGGACAAGCCGGAACGGGTCGGTCCAGAATGTCCTCCGGCCGGCTGGCCAGGGCACCAAGGGCGTCGAGACTGTGGGCGAGCTCGGCAAGGTGGCGTTCAGGCAACATGGGTCGAGCCTATCCGAAGGCACAGCCGGCTGGCGCTGGTGCCTGGCAACTCCTAGCCAGCACCCTTCCCCCTGGTGCGCCTGCTTGCATCCCACGGCCCGTCTGCTTGCATGGAGGCATGACTGAGCAGCCGCCGGCAGCAGTAACCGAAGACTTGGACCGGCTGCAGGCAGCGCTGCCATCCCCGCCAGAACAGCGTCCAACCTCCTGGTCGGGACCTGGAACATCCGCGCGCTGGGGGATCTGACCGCCCAGTGGCTGGCCGGGCCGAAAGACTCACCCAAGCGGGACTGGCATGCCATCGCCTGCCTGGCCGCAATGATCTCCCGGTTCGACGTCGTCGCCGTCCAGGAATCCCGCCGCAACCCGCTGGCCCTGAAGCGGCTCGTTTCCAGCCTCGGACCGGACTGGCGAGTCATCATCTCGGACGCGACCGAAGGAGCCGCCGGCAACGGCGAACGCATTGCCTTCCTGTATGACAGCACACGGGTCCAGCCCTCGGGCCTGGTCGGGGAGATCGTGCTGCCCCCGATCGGGGAGGACCCGCAACGACAGTTCGCCCGCACCCCCTACACCGCCAGCTTCGCCAGGAACGGGGTGGAGTTCACCCTCGCGTCCGTGCACATCCTCTGGGGCAGGAGCCCCGCGGAGCGGCTGCCGGAGATCACGGCCTTCGCGCAGTGGATGCATGACTGGGCGGCCCGGCCCAATGACTGGAACTCGAACCTGATCGTGCTTGGCGACTTCAACCTGGACCGGATCGGTGACCCGCTCTACGAAGCGTTCATCTCCACGGGACTGTGGCCGCCGGCCGAGCTGAACATCGTCCCGCGGACGATCTTCGATGACGACAAGACCAAGCACTTCTACGACCAGCTCGCCTGGTTCTCCAAGCCGGACGGCACCTCCCTGCTGAAGGGCCTGGCCTACGGGCAACGCGCCGGAACGTTCGACTTCATCCCGCACGTCTTCCAGGGCTTGAGCCGCAGCGAGGTGTCCTGGCGGATCTCAGACCACCCGAAGCATGTTGCTCCCGCAATGTCGCGGACGATTTCCACACTCTGCCACCAGGCAGGCATTGATCTAAGCGACGCGATGGAGGTGCTGGCCTTCCCCACGACACTGGGGCTGGTCGCCAGCGGTATGGGTCTGGCCATCGTTCCAGCCTCGATGCGAGCCACGGTGCTGCCGGGGCTTGTCTACGGCGACCTGGCAGACAACGACGCAACATCCCAACTATCTGCCGTTTTGCCGGACGGGGAAGTTGACGGGTTGACGCGACAATTTCTGAAGACCGCCAACGCGGTGCTAACAAAGCTGACGCATCACGGACTGTCAGGATGAGTCTGGTGTGTGACTGTTAACTTCGTTGGCGGCTCACATTTTCGGCCGACGCCAACACCACGTCGCCATTCCGGGAGCACCGCGGCCGCCGTGGCATGGGCGCGTGAAAGGCGCTGCGCAGATGTTTTAGCCGACAGTCGTTTGCGCGGCGGCGGTGTGAACCGTCCGCCGCACTGTTGTCCGGCTGTTTGTGTTAGTGCTTCTTGAAGGCGTCTTTGACTTTCTCGCCGGCCTGCTTGAGGTCGGCTTTGACCTGATGGCCTTTGCCCTCGGCCTTGAGCCGGTCGTTGCCGGTGGCGTCGCCGGCGGCTTCTTTGCCCTTGCCGTGGAGCTTCTCGGCAGCGTTGTGGATCTTATCTCCCAAACCCATCGCGGTCCTCCTTATTTGGACGCTCCCGCGACGTGAATGCCGCAGAAGCCGACAACTAATTGTAGGGATGAAACCGACACGAATGGCTGCCCTAGACAACCCGAATATCCGGTTGTCCAGGGCCTCACCGGGGGTCGTTGCCGCCCGGAGGATCCGGGCCGAGATTGCCGGAGGGGGTATTCGCTGCCGTCTTGAGGGCAATAGGCGATCAGGGTGTGCAGATCGACCCCGAAGGTGGCCATGAGGGGCCAGAGCACGATCGCGACCAGGCCTTCGAGGATGTTGCCGGGAATGTTCCATGCCACAAAGTAGCCGTGGGTGGCGGCGACGACTACTCCGATGGCCAAATAAACGAATCCGACCAGGCCAATTCCGCGCCTGCCTGTTGGACGTCTGCGAATCCGCGCCTCATCGCTTATCTTCCTACGCGGGTGTAAACAAATTATAGGTGCGTCCGACTCATTCGGGGAGACCAGCCGGGAGGACGTCATGGGCGATCGCGTCGTTCCCGAGCTGCCTGATCCCCGAGGTAGCCCAGCTCGGCAGAACACCCTCAATCATGTCTAAATGCGATGAGCCGCCGGGCATTCTTTTAGGCTGCGGTGTCTAATGACGGGCATGAACTACTACAGCCTGGCGGCGCAGGAACGGACGAAGGACTTCGCGTACGATGCAATCGAAAAGGTACTCGGCAGCATGTTCGAACCGCCGAGCAGGCAGGCACTGACAGTGCGGTGGAACCAAGCCGTTGAAGCCATCGCCAAACACCTTGAAGTACAGGACAAGGGCACGTAATAGGCAGCACGGCCGCTGCGCCTGTTGCGATACGAACATGCCGCAGCGAATACCTCCACCGGATCCGGGGATGCGGCCACTTGGCACTGCAAACACGGCCATTTACCGATGCAGGCCACACGAAGAGTCACGACACGCCGTGGCATTCTGAACCACAACTAACCCTCTTAAGACGTCTCCCAGCGACCGAACTGAACAAGTGCGTTCTGCGCACGGGGCATGGGCTGACGTGACCGACTTTGCGCCCGGTATTTGGGGCGTTCTGCTCAAGTAATCTGGGAGGAGATCCACTGGCGGGCGTCGAGTTCGCTCATGCGCCGGTACAGGGTCGCCCGGGACATGCCCAGGTCACGGGCCACCTGGGTGGCGGGCTGGCCGGCGTCGATCAGGCGGCGGGCGTTCTGGATCTGGCTGTCGGTGAACCGTTCCCGGCGCCCGCCCAGGTCCCTGCCCGCGGCCCTGCGCTTGGACACTGAATCGGTGATCCGTTCCCGCTTGATCTCCAGTTCCATCTGCGCCAGGGCTGCCATCACGGTGAAGACCATGCCGCCCATCGGCGTGCCGGTGTCCACGTCCCCGCCGCCCAGGTTCAGCACCCGAAGACCGATCCCTCGCTTTCGCAGCACGGTGGCCAGCTCCAGCATGTTGGCGGTGGAACGCCCCAGCCGGTCCAGTGTGGTGATCACCAGGGTGTCGCACCCCTGCAGGGCATCCAATGCTTTGTCGAATTGCGGCCGGGCTGCCCTGGCGCCGCTGACCCCATGGTCAACGTAGAGGTCATCCCGCCGTACCCCGGCGGCCAGCAGGTCCGCGATTTGCCGGTCGGTGTCCTGAGCCCGGGTGGATACCCGGGCGTATCCGATCAACTTGCCCATTCCCGACTCCAGAGTGTCCCGCAACAGTAGTTGACTATCGCAATTTTACTTCCTACTTACGGGACATAGTAGCAAGACAGCACATTCATTGAAGCGTCAAGGGCATCGATGTGGATTTGATCGCTATGTGGCGGCGTTTTGTGATCGCTCGGTGTCGCACCAGCGCCCGTAAGCCGGTCCTCCACCGGCCGCGGCAGCATCACCTGGTGCGCTTTTCCAAAAGGCCGCCGCCCCGGCCTGTGGTGGTTAACGCTTCTTGGCGGTGTTTTGTGATCGCTGTTTGGCGCTAGGTGCTGATGACGGGGTGGGCGTGGACAGAATCACTCGTGCTACCAATTGCAAGTCCCTTGCAAAGTGCGGGTTTTTGCACGCGAACTTTTAGCACGGGACCGGCTAACTCATATAGCTGACAGTCGGAAGGACTAATTCGAGGAAGCTCTCCCTCTGTGGGCCAGAGCCGAAGATAGTTCGAGAGCTACTATGGCCTCGGTCGGGGCGCTGGGATCCGGAGCATGTTGGCCGAAGTGCAGGGCACGCGGCTTCGCCTCGATGGCCCCCTTCCTGCATTGCCCCGACTCCTGTGTGCCGTTCAGTTCGCTAGGAACATCTGGACTTCACGGAGGAACTCTTCGAGGTGCTGGAACAGGAATGCGTGCCCGGCGTCGCTGTAAAGAACCAGCTTGGCGTTGGGTAGTTCCTGCACCGCCGCATAGGAGCTGTAGGCGTTAATCATGACGTCGTGGGCGCCGCCAGCGTAGAGCACTGGGGCGTCGATGGTGGCCAGATCCCGCGCCACGTCCTCCCAGGGAGCGGAGAGTGTTGCGGTGATGGCTTGGAGCTGGCCCATGGCTGCATCCTGCGTGACTTGCGGTGCGTCTGCGGGCATCTCCGCCTGGACGCGGCCAAAGTGGTCCAGGCCCTTGGCGCGGGCCTCCGGGGTCTCCGGGTAGAAGAGGTACAGCAGGTCCTCGAGGTCTGAATCTCGCTTGGTCATGATGGTGGCCACCCGGTCCGGCATGGCCACCATGCCGGGGGCCGTGCCTGAACCGCTGCCGGCGATGACCAGCTTGCGGACCAGATCCGGGCGCTTCAGTGCCATTTTCTGGATGACGACGCCGCCGAAGGACCAGCCCAAGAGATCCACCTGATGCAGTCCCAGGGCTTCGGCCAGGGCGATGGCACCTTCCGCGAAGCCGTTCACGGTGGTCAGCGGGGAGCCTTCGGTGTAGCCGATTCCGACGTTGTCGAAGAGGATGACGTCGCGTTCTGCAGCCAGGGACTCGATGAATCGCGGGTCCCACCAGTCAATGGTGGCGCGGAACCGGTGCAGCAGAAGCAGGGGTACCCCGCCGGTGGGTCCCAATCGGCGGTACGCGAAGCTTGTTCCGCCTGACTCGATTTACTGCGTGGTTGCGGTTGCTGCTGAGTAAGTGGTGCTGCCCATGATTTTCTCCTGCTCTGGTGTCCGTTGTTTCTTGGGGAGTGGGGTGGTCATGCCTGGGCGTTGGCCTTGGCGACGTATTCACCCATGTTGTATTCGAAATCGAGGCCGACCTCGGCAGCGATTGCCTGGGTGGCTGCGGCCCGCACCTGGAATCCCGGAAGCGCCAGTGACCGTACGAACTCCGAGAACGCCGTGACAAGGTCGCCCACCGGCGGCAGGGTGGCGCGATTGACGGCGGCCTTGGCGGCGGCGAGTGAGGCCTTGTCGAAGCTGGCCAGACGGGCCACCATGGCATCGACGAAGGCGTCGAGCTCGGTGTCGGGGAGGGCGCGCGTCACCCAGCCCCACCTCTCGGCCTGCGCGGCGTCGTAGTCGCCGCTGCCGAGGATGGCTTCCAATGCGCGGTCACGGCCCAGGAATCGGGGCAGGCGCTCAGTGCCGCCACCGCCGGGCAGCAGCCCGGCGCCGACCTCGGGCTGTCCGAAGATGGCCTTCTCCAGGCTGGCGTAGCGCAGGTCCAGGGCCAGTGCCAGCTCGTTTCCGCCGCCGCGGGTGCGGCCCCGGATAGAACCAACGGTGATGAAGGGGGCATTCGTCAGGCGCACCACCAGGTCCGTCCAGATGGGCAGTTCGCCGGGGTTGGGCACCGGCAGCTCGTCGACGGCGGCAAGGTCGAAGTGGTTCAGGAAGAAGTCAGGCACGTCGCTTTTGAAGAGGACCACCTGGACATCCGCGTCGTTTTCGAGATCCTCGACGATTTCGTGCAGCCGGATGGCGGTCTCGGCGGCGACCACGTTGGCCGGCGGATTGTGGAAGGTGATAGTGGCGATCTTGGGGGTGGGGCGTTCCAGGATGACGGTGCTTGCAGTGTTCATGATGATGCTCCTAACGGGCGTGCTGGATGGATTGGTGGGGCGTGGTGGATGAGTGCTTGCTGCGGCGGATGGTGGCGCCCATGAAGTGCACGACGGCGCGTCGCGGGAGGAAGCGGGCGGCGATGGCCAGGGGACGCCCGTTGGTGATGACCGAGGGGCGGTGCCTGGGCTTGTCCACGGTGTCGATGGCCGCCTTCACCACGTCTTCAGGACGCGCGCGGCGGGTTCCGTAGTCCGCTGCCTGGCTGCCGGCGGCGTCGAAGAATTCCGTGGCCATGGCACCGGGTGAGATGGCGAGGACCCGGAGGCCCGTTCCGCGGGCCTCTTCCCAGAGGGATTCGGTGAAGCTGAGCACGAAGGCCTTGGAGGCGCCGTAGACGCTGAGGTAGGGCGTGGGCATGAAGCCGAGGAGGCTGGCGACGTTGATGAGGATACTCGTCTTTTGCTTGGCGAAGACGTCGAAGTAGGCGTGGCTGAGGTCGACCAGGGCGCCGATGTTCAAGGTGATGAGCTGCTGCAACCGCTGGGGGTCTTCTTCGCCGAAGGGGTTGTGCGTTCCGAAGCCTGCGTTGTTGACCAGGCCTGTTGCGAAGATCCCCCGGGACTCGAGTTCTGCGCGGAGTGTGCGGCCGGCGTCGGGCCTGTCCAGTTCGCGGGCAATGGTGGTGACCTTGACGCCGTGCTTGGCGGTCAGTTCCTTCGCGAGGGCAACCAGCCGGTCTTCACGGCGGGCGATCAGGACGAGGCTGGAGCCGCGGGCGGCGAGCTGGCGGGCGAATTCCGCGCCGAGGCCGGAGCTGGCGCCGGTGACGATGACGGTCTGTGTGCTGTAGTCAATAGTTTTCATATGCACACTCTATGCAGGGTTCTGCACAAAGTGCAAGTTCTTTCTAAAACTGTACCGTTGTACTATGGGTGCATGCCCACTCCTTCCCCCCTCCGCCTTCAGACCCGGGCTGTCGTCCGATCTCTCCTTGCCCAAACCGCGATGGCACTGTTTGCCGAGAAGGGATACAGCGAAACCACTGTCGATGAGGTCGCCGCGGCGGCGGGAGTGTCCCGGCGCACCCTGTTCAACTACTTCCGCACCAAAGAGGACCTCGCGCTCAGCGGCCTGTCGGAGCAGGGGGACGTTATTGCCGAAAGGCTCAGCGGTCGTCCTGCCGATGAAAACGTCTGGGTATCGCTGCGCTACGCGTTCCAGGTTCTCGACGAGATAGAGGCCACCCCTCAGCACAGGCTTGAAATCACCTCGATGCTTTTCGACAACGAAGCGCTCCGGGCCGGTCATGCTGAGAAGCAGGCGCGGTGGACCGATCTGCTGGCACCTCTGGTTGAGGCGAAGATCCCCGACTCGGGCGACAAGACTTTTCAGGCGAGGGCGATCGTGGGCACCGCCATCACCTGCCTCCAAGGCGCCACGGAGGAATGGCTTCGACGCGAGGGTGCAAAGCCATTGTTCGACCTGTATGACACCGCAATAGCAGCAGTGCGCACCCTGTAACCCGCTCCGCTTGCATTTCACCAGTCGCTAGGCCATCCGCAGCCACACTCATTCAGGCCCACCTCACGAAGGCAGATTCGTCATGACACGCACGCTCCCCGCCCCTGACTTTAAGAATCTCCAGGACGCCTACCGTGCAGAAAGGGTTGTGATGCTTGATTTCGTGGGCGGACTGACCGATGCCCAGTGGAACGCGCCCAGCAAGGCGGCCGGCTGGAGCATTGCGGACATGGTGGGGCATATCGGCTCCACTGCCCACAACATGTACATCCCCGCCGGCGTCCTCTCCTCCCGCAAGCCCAGTCTTGAAGCAGCCAACGAGGGCCCGGTGGAGGTTCGCCGGAGCTGGGGCAGGGAACGGGTCATGGCCGAGTTCACCACCTCGACCCGGACGGCGGATCGCATGCTCAGCATGGTCCGGCGCACGCCGTTGCGGAACGTGCCCATGCAGCTCAACGAGCTGGGCAAATACCCCATGGCGCTGCTGGTGGGCGGGGCCCTAGTGTTCGATCTCCACACGCACCTTCGCCACGACATGGCTCCTGCCCTGGGGCTGCCCACCCCACCCTCTGACAGCGAACGGATGAAGGCTGTGCTCACCTGGATGACAGCGGTCCTGAGTAACCAGACGGCCACGGCTCCCGTGCCGGGTCTCGACGCAGGTCTCACCCTGACGCTGACAGGACCGGGCGGCGGCAGCTGGTGGATCGATTCCCACGGCCTCTCGAAGCCCGGAACCAGGGCTCCTGCGGCACGCATTACGGCTTCCGCAATTTCCTTCCCGGATTGGGGGACCCAGCGCTCATCCTGGCGCGACGCAGAGGTTTCGGTGGAGGGCGACGCCGGCCTGGCCGCCCAATACCTGGACACTGTCAACATCATCTGAGTGGTCGGCAGTGGGACCGTCGGAGTATATTTGACCTGTAGGTACAAAATAGGTAGGTTTAGGTAATGGGCAGAGCCAAGCAGTTTGATCCGGAGGCAGCCATCGTTCAGGCGATGGACGTCTTCTGGCGTCAGGGCTATGCCTCGACAACACCCCAGGGGCTCGCCGATGCGCTCGGCATCGGCAAGGGAAGCCTCTACAACGCCTTCGGTGGCAAGCGGCAACTCTACGACCTGGCACTGCAGCATTACCTCGAAGCCCAGAGGGCCGTTCTTGCCTCATGGTTGGAGGCCCCCGGGCCGGTCAAGGAACGCCTCCGCAGCGCGTTGACGTTCCTGGTGGAGACCGACCTTGCCGACCCCCACCAGCGGGGCTGCCTCGCCACCAACAGTGCCGTGGAATTCGGCACTGCTGACAAAGAGGTTGCCAGCCGGGTGGGCAACCTGTTCGACTACACCGAGCAGGCCTTTGCCTCGGTCATCATCGAGGGCCAGGCCACCGGCGAACTGCGCTCCGACCTGGATGCCGGCGCCGTAGCCAGCATGCTGCTGAACACGGTCACGGGACTCCATGCCCTGGCCCGCGTCGATCATGGCGACGGGCGGTTGCAGCGGGTTGTTGGCGCGACGGTCGACCTGCTTTAAGGGACTCCGGGGCTGGTCCGCATTATTTTTTCAGCTTTTTCTGTACCTGTAAGTCAAATAAATCGACATAGGAGACACTGCAATGACTGCACCACTGACCCTCGCTATCTTCACCGCACCGGCCCAGCCCGTGAACATCCCCATGCCGGCACCCGAGGGCGGGTGGACCTGGCCGTCCACCTCTGTGACCCTCGTATGTGGTGAGCGCGAAGCGATCCTGGTGGACACTGTCCCCGGCGTTGCGGACAGCCATCGGCTTGCCGACTGGATCGAAGCTTCCGGAAAGGAACTGACCTCCATCTACATCACGCACGGGCATTTCGACCACTTCCTCGGAGCCGCAGCACTGGTGCAGCGCTTCCCTAAGGCCCGGGTACTCGCCACCCGGCCCACTGTGGATCTCATTGCTGAGGAAGCCGAAACCCGCAAGGAACTGGCGAACTACACTCCAATGTTCGTCCAGGAGATCGGCTCCGAGATTGTTGTTCCCGAAGCTGTCGTTAATGGCCGGATCGAGCTTGAGGGCCACGAGATCCTTGCCGTTCCCACCGGACAGTCTGACGTCAGCGACTCCTCCTATGTCCACATCCCGGAGCTGAAGGCTGTCATCGTCGGCGACATTGCCTACGGCGATGTGCACCCAACCCTCGTCGACAGCACCCCCGAAACGCGACGGAACTGGATCAAGACCCTCGAGGCCATCCAGCTCCTCAAGCCCGAGACCGTCGTGCCTGCCCACCGCAGCGCCGAATCCGCCCTCGGCGGCGAGGTCCTCGACGCCACCATCGCCTACGTCCGCGACGCCAACGAACTGCTCGCCACGAACCCGACCGCTGAAGAGTTCACCACTAAGATGCTCGCTGCCCACCCGGACAGGATCAACCTGAGCACACTGCTCTTCGGCACGGCTCTCCTGGGCCTCCGCCAGGCATAGGAGCGAAGTTAGGTCCGAACTACCGGCAGCAGGATGCCAGCCGGACCGGCCTCGGCGACCGGCTTAAGCTGACACCGGGGCCGGCTACCTTTTGCATTCCATAGGTCACGGGAGGCGAAAGAGATCACCCGCAGTGCTCAACATGTGTAGCCCCTCCGAGGAAAATGCCAGCAGAGTGCTCTTTGTGACTCACGGGTGGCGTCTCGAAATACAAAAGCTTTTCGAGACAATTCGCCCGCCCGAAAATCTCAGCCGGTGCCTGCACCTGTAATTCTTCACGCTATTTGGCGCGAATATGGCGGCGATATTTGGCGCGGTCAGGTGCCGATGAGCAGAGTCTCCCGGGCTGCTTCGACGACTTCCTTCGTGATGCTGTTGAGCTGGTTAATGTCGCGGATGCGTGTGATCTGGGTAAAGAGCCGCTGGATGAGTCGGAAGTTCCCGTTGGTGATGCGTGCGATGGAGGCGATAGCTTCGGCGTCAGTGAAGTCCTCCGGGTCGATACTTAGGCCGAGTTCCTGCCAGCGATTCGTCAGGACGAAGGTGAGTTCTTCGGTGCTGAGGGTCCGGTAGTGGTGGGCGAAGCCGATGCGGCTGTAGAGCTGGGGGTAGCGGGCGAGGCGTTTTTCTATGCCTGGCATGCCGATAAGGATGACCCCCATGGTGTGGCGGTCGAAGTAGTCCCTGACCTGCTCCAGCGCCGGAGGTTTGAGTCGGTCTGCCTCGTCAATAATGAGGAGTTCGGTCAGGCCGGACGCTCGGGAATCGCGGTGCTCGAAGACATTGATGTTGCCTTCCCGGGCGTATTCGATTGCCCAGGAGATTCTCTGGCAGGTCCGGGGCAATTGCCGGTCGATCTCTCGGGGACTGATGGTCACTGTGGGTGTCCAGAATGCTGTTCTGGCTTCGAGGGCGCGGGCTGGAATGGGATCGGTGTTCGTTTCGCCGGTCCGCTGCCATTGTTCCCATTCGGTCACGCCAGCGTAGGCGCGTGCGGAGAGGGTTTTGCCGACGCCGGGCGGGCCGTAGCAGACGCCGATGTGTCGGTTGGTGCGCACCGCGGTGGCAAACTCCGTGAAGCGCCGGTGCTCCTTGGTGATAAGAAATGCCGGCGTGTCGGGCGGGACCGGTGGTGGTGCGGCCGAAATCTCGCCGAGATCGGCGGACAGGATGCGGCGTCCATCGTCGTTCTCGTCTTTGGCGGGCATGGGCGTTCCTCTCCTTGGGTCACTCTTCGGCGTAGATGCGGAGCCGGTGCTCCTGCGCACTCATGGGTTGCTGACTGGCCTCAGTGGGTTCGGCAGGTGCCGGCGCCGTGTAGCGGTAGTCGGCAGGGAGGGCATCGGCGAGGCTGAGTTTGGTGCGCAGTTGCTTCTTCAGGTCGTTCCGGCGGCCTGATCTGGCCGCCTTGAGTTGCTTGAAGGTGATGGTTCCTGCGGCGAGTTCCGGGGTAATGGCACGGCAGAGGAAGGTGTCCTGGTGCCAGACGCGGATTTCGGCGATGTCCCGGGGGTCGTAGCGGATGGTGACGGCTTCTCCGACGAAGGCGGAAAGTGTGAGGTCCAGGTAGCGCAGGCCGTTGAAGTGGATGCCGTCGCGGTGGACGATGCGTTGGTGTGCGACGGTCAGGAGCAGGTGGTCAAGGTCTTCGGGCCGGGCGGGCATTCTGGGGATCCAGCCGCCGGCCTGCCATCGCGCGCTGGGGACCTCTCCGGTTTCGGAGTGTGTGCGGTGGTTGTATTCGTCAACGATGAACTGCTCGAGGTCGGTGTCGAGCTGTTCAAGGGTCATGGTCGGCGCCGTTGTGGGAGTCCCGTGGGTGCCGTGGGGGATGAAGCCGGGCAGATGCGGCAGGAGTTCGTCGGTGATGGTGCGGTAGAACCGTTCAATCTTTCCGCGGCCCTGCGGCACGCCGGGGAGGGGATGGATGAGGCGGATGTGGGTGTCAAGGCAGACCCGTTCAAGGTGGGTGCTGGTGAAATCGGCGCCGTGATCGCTGTAGAGGACATCGGGCAGACCCATGACGGGCCAGCCCGGATGTTTCTTGCGCTGCACGGCCTGGTGGAGGGCAAGTGCGGTCTGGATTGCGGTCGGGGCACCGGTGAAGGCGGTGTAGCCGGCGATGGCGCGGGAGTAGTCATCGAGTACGACGGTCAGCCACGGGCGTGCGCGTGCGCCGGCGGCGTCGACGATCTCGATGTCCAGCTCGGTGTGGTCGCACTGCCACTGCTCGTTCGCGCGGCTGGCGGTGCGCCGGTAGACCAGCTCGAACCGGTCGGGGTAGGCGGCGTCGCCTTCGAGGGCGATTGTGCGCAGCCCCGGATCGATCGCGGCACCGCCCGGACCGTTGAGTAGCTGGGGGCGGAAAGGCCCCGGTCGAGCGTGACCGCACAGATCCGCCGGTGGATGAACGCGATAGTCGGTGCCGGCCGGCGGAGCGCGAGGCCTTCGATGACGCCAACGATCTCAGGCGGAAGTGAATGGTTCCCGCGGTCCGAGCGTGATTGGCGGCCCAGGGCCCTGACCGACCCGCCGGCGCGGAGTGCTGCCGTCCACCGTTGCAGCGTGCGGAGGGGAATCCCGGCTTGACCGGAGATTTTGGCGAGGGGAACACCTTCGTCGAAGTGCTGCCGGAGCAGTGCAGCGCGTTCTTAGGCCGACAGCCGATGCTTCATGACCGGGCAGCCGCCTGCTGGTGGCGGTAGAGCGTTGCCCGGCTCCAGCCAACGAGTCGGGCCGCGTCTTCGGCGGTGCGCCCTTTCGCGCGTGCATCCTGGGCAATGGACAGTTTGTCTGCAATGACGATCGGGTCGGACGTTGGCCGACCAAAACGGGTGCCGCTTTTTCGGGCGGCGGCGATCCCGGCGTTGACACGCTCAACAATCAGTTCGCGTTCGTACTCGGCCAACGTGGCAAGCATGTTCAGCATCATCCGCCCGGTCGATGTCGCCGGGTCGATTCCGTCAGAGATTGACCGGACATGGATGTCGCGTGCCCGCAGCAAGTTCACCGTGTTGAGAACATCGATCAGCGACCGGCCCAGCCGGTCGACCCGCCAGACCACGACGGTGTCGCCTTTCTCTGCATATTCGAGGAGTTTCTTCATGCCGGGCCGCTCGACCGCGGTCCTGCTCCCGGACGTGACATCGGCGAAAACATCCCGTTTTTGAACCCCGGCAGCAACCAGCGCATCAAGCTGAAGCTGTGAGTCCTGGCTCAAGGTACTCACGCGCGTGTATCCGAGATGCCTCATTTGGCCATTTTGCCTCATAAAGTCCAAGAGTGCAGCGGCTCAAGACAGTTTTCGTCGAGACGAGTTCCTGAGACATGGGAAGGGCCCAAGCGGCGGAGACGCCGGTCAGGATTTTTGGGACGAACGAATCGTCTTGAAAACCTTTGGGTTTCGAGACGCCAGCAGCATTTCAGTTGGAGCACGTTCTCCAAGGTTCGAAGTTGTCGTACTCCGCACCATGTGCGCGAGCTAATCCCGAGCGCCTGCACGCTGTATCACCTCGAGGGCTGGTCGCCGGGCCCGGTCGGGGACTGTCCAGGGCCGCCAACAATTCGCCGCGGCCAACTCTGGCCATGCGGGGCACAATGGGAGTAAGTCATCGATTGAGACCGGCCCGGCCCTGCGGAAAAGCGTTGAGTCGGGGTCAGCCAGATCATTGAGTTATTTCACTGTTCACAACCTTGATTCCACAACATGCAAGTTTAGGGAATGGAGATTACGGTGTCTCAAACAATTCCAGCGGGCGCAAGTCCGCGTCTCTACAACGAAGACCTCGCGCCGACCGAACACCGCACGTGGGGTTTCTATTCGCTGTTCGCGATGTGGATGTCCGACATTCATTCACTCGGCGGCTACACCTTCGCGGCCGGCCTCTTCGCGTTGGGTCTCGGTGCCTGGCAGGTGTTCCTGGCACTGGTCGTGGGGATCATCATCGTCTTCTTCCTGATGAACCTCTCCGGCTACGCCGGCCAGAAGACCGGCGTTCCCTACCCCGTGCTCGCGCGGGTTTCCTTCGGAACGTTCGGCGCCAACCTGCCCGCGCTGCTTCGTGCGCTCGTGGCAATCGCCTGGTACGGTATCCAGACCTGGCTCGCCTCTCGCGCCGTCATCATCATCACCCTGAAGATCTGGCCCGATCTGAAGGGCCTGACGGAGAACAACTTCCTCGGCGAATCCACCCTCGGCTGGCTGGCATTCCTGTTGATGTGGTCTCTCCAGCTTCTTCTGCTTCGAAACGGCATGGAGACGATCCGGCGGTTCCAGGACTGGGCCGGCCCGGCCGTGTGGGCGGTGATGGGCCTGCTTGTCGTCTACATCTTGATCAACGCGGGCTGGAACATTTCCCTGGACTTGCCGGGGGGAAAGGCGGAATGGGGCGTCACACATGCGTTCTTTGCGGCCATAGCGCTGACGGTGACGTACTTCTCCACCCTGATGCTCAACTTCTGCGATTTCTCCCGCTTCGCGCCATCTCGCAAGGCGGTGCGCACGGCGAACCTGTGGGGGCTGCCGGTGAACTTCATTGCCTTCTCCGTGGTCTCCGTTGTCGTCACCGCCGGCACATTCAAGGTCTACGGGGAGCACATCTACGACCCGGTCCAGATCGTCGGGCGGATCGACAGCATCTGGGCGCTTCTGCTCGGGGCCGTCACCTTCGCTGTCGCAACGCTGGGAATAAACGTCGTGGCGAACTTCGTCTCGCCGGCCTACGACCTGGCGAACGTCTGGCCCGCGAAGATCGACTTCAAGCGGGGCGGCCTGATCGCCGCGATGATCGCGCTCGTCATCACGCCCTGGAACCTGTTTAACAGCCCCGTCGTGATCAACCTTTTCCTCGGAGGGCTCGGAGCGCTGCTCGGGCCGCTGTTCGGGATCATCATGATCGACTACTACGTGCTCCGCAAGCAGCGCGTGCTGGTTCGAGACCTGTTTAGGGAACAGGGGTACTACACGTATACGGGCGGCTGGAACCACAAGGCCGTCATCTCGTTCCTCGGCTCGGCCGTCCCGGCGGTGATCTTCGCGCTCGTTCCCGTCTTTGGCGCTCTCTCGGCCTTCTCCTGGTTCATCGGAGCAATCGTGGCGGCCGCGGTGCATTACTTCATCTCGCGCAACGACACGAGTCTGGCTGAATCGATCGTAGCCGCGACGGCCATAGAAGCTGAGCCCGGTGCGACCTCGACGCAGGTTGTCGCCGGATCATGACCCCAGTGGGCGAGGTCGCCCACTAGGACACGGGCGGCACGGTCGGCCTTCGTGGACGTTGGCTTCAGGGGCAGCCAGACGCACCGGCGTGGTCTGCCGCCGCACCCGCGCCATCAACCGGTTACGGGCGCAGCCGCCGGAGTCATGCCACGGAAAGTGCATTCGGCTACTCCAATAGCAAGGCCGTGTTAGCGGCCACGAAAAACTGCCCACAGGCGGCCAGCTCGTTTTCGGTGAGGGCAATCGCGGTGGCCACCGCCTGACTCCGCCGCTCGCTCTTCGGCTCTTTGTTTCAGGCGTAACTGACCGAGGTCTCCTCGTTCTGGCGTTTTTCGATCCCGCCGCGGCGGATCAGTTTGCCGGTCGGTGTCCGGCCGTCGATCAGTGTGCCGCGGAGGTAGGTCTGCCGGATGACGCCCGAGAGCGGGCGGCCGTCGTAGGGGGTGATGGGGTTTTTGTGCTTGAGTTTGGAGACGTCCACGACGTAGGCCTCGTCCGGGGCGAAGACGGAGAAGTCGGCGTCGTAGCCCAGGGCGAGCCGGCCCTTGGTGGTCAGGCGGGCGAGTTCGGCGGGTTTGGCGGCCATCCAGGAGATGACTTGTTCCAGGGTGATGCCGCGGTGCCGGGCCTCGGTCCAGATCAGGGACAGTCCCAGCTGGAGGGAGGACACTCCGCCCCAGGCGACGGCGAAGTCGCCGTTGTCCAGGTCTTTCAGGTCCAGGGTGGAGGGGGAGTGGTCCGAGACGATGCAGTCGATGGTGCCGTCCTGCAGTCCCTTCCAGAGCAGCTCGCGGTTGGACGCCTCGCGGATGGGCGGGCAGCATTTGTAGGCGGTGGCGCCGTCGGGGATTTCCTCGGACATCAGAGTGAGGTAGTGCGGGCAGGTCTCCACGGTCAGGTGCACGCCGTCGCGCTTTGCACTCGCGATCATGGGCAGCGCATCGGAGGAGGACAGGTGCAGGATGTGGGCGCGGGCCCCGGTCCAGCGGGCGCGTCGATGACTTCGGCGATGGCCTTGTTCTCGGCGCCGCGCGGGCGGGAGGCCAGGAACGTTTCGTAGTGGTCGCCGCCGGGGTGCGGGGCGCGGTCGATCGCGTGGGAGTCTTCGGCGTGGACGATCATGAGGGAGTCGAAGGACTTGAGCTCGGCCATGTCCTCCTCCATCTCGTCCGCGTCCAGGTGGGGGAACTCGTCCACGCCGGAGTGCAGCAGGAAGCACTTGAAGCCGAACACGCCCTCGTCGTGCAGCGGGCGGAGGTCCTGCTTGTTGCCTGGCACTGCGCCGCCCCAGAACCCGACGTCTACGAACGCCTGGTCCGCGGCGACTCGCGCTTGAGCTTGAGGTTCTCCACGGTGGTGGTGGGCGGGATGGAGTTCAGCGGCATGTCGATGATGGTGGTCACGCCGCCGGCTGCGGCGGCCCGGGTCGCGGACGCGAAGCCTTCCCACTCGGTCCGGCCCGGCTCGTTGACGTGGACATGGGTGTCCACCAGGCCCGGGATCAGGGTCTCATCATCGGCCAGCTCGATCACTTCGGCACCGGTCAAGCCGTTGCCCAGCGGCTCGATCGCCGCGATCTTGCCGCTGCGGACGCCGACCTCGCGCGCGGCAATCCCGGCGGTGGTCAGGACCCGCCGGCCCCGGATCACCAGGTCATAGTGTTCTGTTGTGTCAGTCATTGGTGCTCACCTTTTCTGTGACGGCGGTGCTCTGAACGGCGGGAAACGGCCATCCGGTCACCACTTTGGGGCGCGGCGGCGCGAAGGTACGGACTTTCGAAGTGGACAGCCCAAGGCGCACCAGCGATTCGGCGATCGTGACCGCGGCTGCGACGCCGTCGACGACGGGGACGCCGAGGCGGGTCCTGATTTGTTCATCAAGGCCGGACATCCCGCCGCAGCCGAGGACGATCACCTCTGCTTTGTCGTCTTCAACAGCGTGTTGGGCCTGGTCGAGGATGGCTTCAATCGCCCGTTCCGGAAACTCTTCGAGCTCAAGAACACCTAGGCCGCTCGCGCGGACGGAGGCGCACCGGGCGTCCAGTCCGGCCAGTTTCAGCCGGTCCTCGATGAGCGGCACTGTCCTGTCCAGGGTGGTGACGACCGAATATTTGTGGCCCAGGAACATGGCCGTGCTGGCAGCCGCTTCGGTGATGTCGACGACGGGTACGTCCAGCAGCTCCTGCAGCCCCTCCCGTCCGTGTTCACCGTAGCCGGCCTGGATGACGGCGTCGTAGGGTTCCGGATAGGCGATGACTGCGTCCATCACTGCGATGGCCGCGAGGTAGCTTTCAAAGTTGCCCTCACAAGAGTCGGCTCCGAACCGGGGTGTCAGGCCGACGATTTCCGTCCCGGCGGCAGCGGCCGCGCGGGCCTGTGTGGCAATTGATTCGGTCATGGAGGCTGTGGTGTTGACGTTGGCGACGAGGATACGCATGGTGTCTTTCGGGTTGGCGGCTGGGAGAGGGGCGGCCGGTCCTCCGTGTCCGGGAGGACCGGCCGGCCGATGGCTGGGGGGTTCTAGTGGAGGCTGGGGACGGCGATCGGCTCTCCGGATACGTCATGGAAGGTCCGTTTGCGGTCGGCGGCGACGAAGTAGGCGATGGCTCCGATGCCCGCGCCGATAAACCAAGAGAACGCGGCGACCGGTTCCAGTGCCGGGATGAAGGCGATGAGGAGCGAGATGATCGCGGCCGGGATGAACGCGGCCACCGCCCGCAAGTTGACGCCGTTGCGGTAGAAGTAGGATCCGTGGCTGGCCTCGGTGTAGAGCTCGGGGACGTTGATCCTGGTCTTTCGGATGAGCCAGTAGTCGGCCATGATGACGCCGAACAGCGGGCCGAGGAGGGCGCCGAGGCCGCCCAGGAAGTAGACGATGACTGCGGGGTTGTTGTAGAGGTTCCAGGGCAGGATGACCAGTCCGACAATTGCGCTGACGAGGCTGGCCCGGCGGAAGTCAAGCCGCTTGGGCATGAGGTTTGTCAGGGCGTAGATGGGGGCCACGAAGTTCGCCATCAGATTCACTGCGATGGTCAGCACGAGCAGCGCGAGGGCGGCCGCCACCAGGAGGAAGGTGTTGGGGATGGATTGGACGATGTCTGACGGGCTGCCGATCACGACCCCGTTGATTTTGAACTGCGCACCGGTGATGACGATGACGATGAGGCCGAAGAAGAGCATGTTGACCGGGATGCCCCAGAAGTTGCCTTTGATGATGGATTTGCGGGTGGTCGAGGCGCGGGTGAAGTCGCAGAAGTTCAGCACGAACGTGGCGTAGATGGAGACCCAGAGTGCGCCGCCGGCGAAGATCTCGAGCCACATGGCACCGCCGGTCAGGGCATCGGGCGTGGAGAGGGCAATGGAACCGCCGGCCTGGATGAACATCCAGATGGCGAGGGCTGACATGGTGATAAGGATGATCGGACCGGCGAAGGCCTCGTACTTGCGGATCATGTCCATGCCGTAGCGGACGATAATGACCTGCACGATCCAGAGGAAGAGGAACGAGGCCCAGCCCAGGGTGGAGAGGCCGAGGATGGAGTCCTTGTCGAGCTCACCGAGACCGGGAGCCAGTGCGATGAGGAGGACGCGGAGTACCAGCGAGGCCAGGTAGGTCTGGATTCCGAACCAGACGATGGCGACGCCGCCGCGGATGAGGGCCGGGATCTGCGCGCCGTGGATGCCGAAGGCGATGCGGCTCATGACAGGAAACGGGACACCTGTCTTGTGGCCCATGAAGCCCGAGAACGTCAGGAGGAGGAAGAGCAGCACCGCACCGACGCCGAGCGCGAGCAGGATCTGCCAGGCGCCAAGGCCCAACGCGAAAAGTCCTATGGCGAACCCGTAATTGCCCAGGCTGTGCACATCGTTGGCCCAGAGGGTGAAGATGCTGTAGGCGGTCCACCGCCGCCCCTCCATCTTCGTTGGCGCGAGATCCTGGTTGTAAAGGCGGGCACTGGTCGGCGCCAGCCCTAGGGCCCGGGTATCGACCGGAGGCTCGTGAAGGATCGGGTCGTGGTGAACGTGATGCGCATGATCCGCGGCGTTGGCCGCATCGATCGGTGGGGTATCAATCTGTGGGGTGGTCTCCGGCTCCGGATTCATGGAAAAGCCTCTCTGGCAATGAAGAAATTTGGTATGCGAAATAGTCCATACAGGTACTGGGGACTGCGGCTCGGAGCTTCCGGCGGGTCAGAGCGTCGGGGAAGCGGAAGGCTCTCGAAAACCGGTAGCCCGGGATGAGCGTTGATCGCGCGGGTTTTAGCACGATGGCGGAGGCAGTGCCTCCAAATGACACAAACCGGTCAGCTGCGGGGATCTGCCCACGGCGGTCGGTGTCTGAATGCGCCGCCGGGGCGATCAGAGCTGAACGGGAGGATGCGCAAAGGCGCCGTGTCCCTCCCGGCAAGGGCCGAACTCGCTTTCAGCCCAGCAGGTTGTGAGATGTACATGAATCCAGACCAATCTCTTGGAATTAATCCTCATCGTCGAGGATGTCAACAACTGTAAGCCGAATCATAGTATTTCACAATAGGATAATTAATTTCCGCATCCCGGAATCCGGGACGCCAAGTCGGGGACCTGGTACGCGAGCGGAAACGGATGTTCGGGTATTTGCCCGGTCCCAGCTCGATCCGAGCCCACTGGGCATCAGTCAACGGCAGTACGAGAGGCACCTCAGTCGTCCCAAACCGGCTACGCAGAGATTAGGAGAGACGCCCTACTGTTTGACGCCCTACTGTTTGACGCCCTAGTGTTCTGCGCCGGAAATCCGTGAGATATATTTGGCGAGGGAACCGAGGATCTCCTCGGCGGTCGTCTTCCAGACGAAGGGTTTGGGATCGCTGTTCCAGCCTTCGATCCAGGCGCTGACATCCTTTTCCAAGGGCCTACACGCTTTTATGGACGCCGCGGGCAGCAGCTGGTCGGTGAGGAAGCCGAACCAGCGTTCGACCTGGTTGATCCAGGAGGAGCCGGTCGGGGTGAAATGCATGTGGAAACGCGGGTGTTCGGCCAGCCAGTCGTTGACGGCCGGGGTTTTGTGCGTTGCGACGTGGCCGCACACCAGGTGCACGTCGAGTTCAACCGGGACGGCATTCGATCGCGGTCAGGAATTTTTTGCTCATGGGTGTGGTTCTTTCGTGGTGCTGTCGTGCGGGGTGTTTTAGGCGGCTTTGACGAGGGGGAGTTCATCCCAGTGGGTGGTGTAGCGGGGGGAGAGCATGTCGCGTTTTATGGTCCAGTCCGGGCCGCCGCGGATGCCGCCGTGGCCCAGGTCGATGGAGCCGCGCCCGTACTTCCGGGTGACGTCCTCCAGGAGCGTGCCGATGTGGCGTTCCTCGTGCGGGTTTCGAACAGGGGCAGGGGTGCCTGGTTGCCGGTGGGGCGGAGGTCGGTGACCATGATCCCGGCCCTGGCGTACCGGATGCCCTCGCAGATGCGGGGCAGCAGCGCGTGGGCGGCCTTGGCGAGCAGCACCGGGTCCGCGGTCGGCATCGGGACGCACACCGAAGGATAGGAGGTGTCGTTCGGGTTGAAGTGTGAGGTGCCGGCGAACGCGGTGAGGACTTTGGCCTGGAGGCCGTGTTTGGCCAGCCGGGCGGAGGCTTGCTGGCCGTAGACGCTCATGACCTGCCGGATGCCGGCGGCGGTGGTGATGGGGGTGGCGAAGGAGCGGGAGAAGATGAGCTGGTCCCGGCCGATGCGTTCTTCCTCCATCGGGATGCACGGTGTGCCTTGCAGTTCCAGGACGGTGCGCGCTGGCCGGAGGGGCGCAGGTCTCGGTGACCGTCCGCATGGACCCGGCCGTCAAACGCGCCATCGCCGGGATCCCGGAGACGGCATGGAAAACCATCGAATACACCGACGCGGTCTTTGATGAGACCACCAACACCAGCGGTCGACCCGGGTCACGGCCCGGAGGCATCGGAGGTCTCCTCAGCGGGTATCTTCGATGTCCTCGGCCGCTTCGGCGGTTGCGTCCGGATCCTCTTCCGGCTCGAAGGTGTTCGGCTCCGTGCCCGCACCGAGTCCCACACCATCCGGTGAGCCGGGAATGGTGCCATCCCGGCCAAGGCCAGCAGGGCCTGTCAGCTTCCGGTCACTGGTGGAATCGTCGCCGCGGGGCTCTTTCCCTGCCTCATTCACGCTCATCGTCGTCTCCAAGATCCGCCTGCGGGTGGAAGTTCACGGTAGCATTCCCGCGATGGAATAGTAAGCGTACTTCCGGTCCCCGTTCACCGCAGGCCTCGAAAACGCAGCCATCACCGAAGCAGCGACTATCCTGGGCATTCCGTATGGCCAGGGCTACCATCTCGCCCGGCCCATGGAAGCTGCCGCGATTCCCGGCTGGGCGCGGGACCTCCGCCGTCCCGGGGTGAGAAAACTATCCACACCATGCTCCGGGCGCTGGCCTACCACTGGCAATTCGCCCGCCGCGGTTCCCCCCACCCCGGCACCCTCGAAGAATGCCTGTTAACCCCTGTCCTGAACAATGCGCCCTGCACCGAGGCCGGGCCATGGGTTGGCACCAGAAAACAACACGCAGGATTTACCGACCACCCCGCCTGCGCCACCAAACTCACCCGCTGGCTCACCCAACAGAGCACCGACACCACCGCGGACGAGGACCTCCAGAGCACCGGGGCATCAACGTACCTCGCGCAGGGACTGCACTCGTTCCTGACCTTCCCATTCGACGCATAGCCCGGAACCCCCACACAAGGACGTCCTATGGGCTGCGCCGCGGTCGTCGCTGCCGGAAAACGGCAGACGCCGGAAAGCAACCGTGCGGGGACGTTGATGCCATCAGGGACACGACAGTGCACTTGTCGCCGGGACTGGAGTGTAGGTGGTCCCGTCGCGGAGCATGGCCCAGAGGACGTTCAGGCGGCGCCGGGACAGGAAGAACATGGCCTGGATATGGGTTTTACCTTCGACTCGTTTGCGGTCGTAGTAGGCCCGGGAGGCGGGACAGCTCTTCAGCGCCGAAAGCCCGGAGAGGTAGAACACCCGGAGGAGTCTGCGGTCGTAGCGCCGGGGCCGGTGGTGATTACCGGTGATCCTGCCCGAGTCCCTGGGTGCGGGGCGAGTCCGGCGACCCCGGCAAACCGGTCCGCGGTTTCAAAGACTGTCAGGTCTCCGCCGGTGGCGCCAAGGAACTGCGCGGCGAGGACGGGACCGAAGCCTGGCATGCTCAGCAGGATCCGGGTGTGCCGGTGCTCGGCGACTTTCTGACCGATCAGCGCGTCCAGCTCTGCCAGTTCCTCGTTCAGGGTGAGGACCTCCCGCGCGAGAGCGGCGACGATCGACTCCCCCATGTGCTGGGCCGGAACGATGGTGTGCTGGGACTCCGCGGCCTCGACGGCGGCTGTGGCGACAGCGGCCGAGGAGCGGGCACCCTGTTTCTTCAGCCAGGCGTGGATCCTGGCCTGGCCGGCGCGGCGGATTCGGGGCGTGAGGACCAATGCTCGGGAAAGTCACGTTAGTGATTGGTCTTCCTTGATTTGGCGGCAATTTTGTTCCTGAGTTGAGGATGTCGGTTCTGTTGCGTCCAGGGTTTTCCGTCGTTGTTTCCCAACACGGCTTATCGACGTGGATTTCGCTGTAATTCGCTCTTTGAGGACAGGTGTCGGCAATCCCTCGTTTCTCGACAAGATGCTTATCGTGACTTACGCGAGCATTGGTCCTCAACCCCCTCGTTCCGGCACAGCCTTGTTCTGGTCCGGGCATGTTCCTAGACTCTGGAATAGGCCCGCAGGCGGCCGATTCCGCTGATGTTATTGAGGAGACTGCAATGGCGCTTAACTTTGGAGTACTGGCACTGGTCGAGGCCAAGCCAGGCAAGGAGCAGGACGTCTGGGACTTCCTCAGCGGCAGCCGTGACATCGTGGCCACCGAGCCGGGCACTAAGACCTGGTACGCCTTCCGCGTCGACGAAAACACCTTCGGCATCTTCGACACCTTCGAGACCGAGGAAGCGCGACAGGAGCATCTCAACGGTGCCATCCCGGCGGCGCTCGGCGAACACGGCCCGAGCCTCCTGGCCAAGGATCCCAACATCCGGCTGGTCGAGCTCATCGCCGTGAAGTAGACCAGAACCGGGACAGCACCGAATGCGACGTCCCGTTACCTTACGTGAACTGGTGTTTCCGCCGCCGTTGTTGGTGAAACGACGCGGCCCTACCCATGATTCATGGCAATTCAGGATATTCACGGCAAACGGGCCGGTAACCGGTCTCTCTTTGCCGATGCCGGACGCACGGGCGGGAGGAGGGTTTTGAGACCATTTCCTAGACTAATCGAGGCCTTAAATCCTATACCTGCTAGAAACGTCGAAGCCAAATACAATATGAATCACCTTGAAATAGGTGTTGCTTCGATCGACAGAATCCCCCCTCAGAGGCACCTTCTTCCTTTAAAACACGCCCCTGGACTCCGCTCCTCATGAAAGGGCGAGGTTAGCGTGAAGTTCCGGACCGATCCTCAGACCCCCGACATCATGCCCCGGGAGATTAGTGTGTTTCGTCAACTTTAAGTCGGCCATTTCGGCGCTAAGAATCAGGCCACGTGGGCTCGGTTTCCTGCCATTGCGGCGGTGTGCCTATTTCATCAGGGCATTTTTGACTCTGTAGGACTCCCCGCGGAACTGCAGGAGCCGTCCGTGGTGGACCAGCCGATCGATGATGGCCGCGGCGGCCCATGTTGTCGTCCCCCAACACGGTTCCCCAGCGGGAGAACTCCAAGTTGGCGGTGATGATGAGGCTGCGTTTTTCGTAGGAAAACAACAACACTGGGCAGCGCCAGGTGTGTTTGATGGGTCCCCCCTGACGGACCTAATCCAGAGTGGCGATTCGAACCCAAGTTTCTGTTGCGGACGGCATTGTTCGTGCGGATCGGGCATGCCACGATTGAAAAGTGACTACTCTCTGGACGAAGCGGCTCGTCCGAGGCGATCTGACAGTGGCGCGTGACATGTTCGCGATGATGGCTGCTGTATTGGCAGAGGATGCCGAGCCGCTCACCGACGACTATCTTCTTTGGCTTCTCGATCGAGATTCGTTTTGGGCCATCGCCGCATTCGCCGGTGACGACATTGTTGGCGGCATCACCGCCCACACTCTGCCCATGACGCGATCCCCATCGTCAGAGGTATTCATCTATGACCTTGCAGTGCGCCAGGATCACCAGAGACAGGGCGTTGGAAGCAGGCTGGTTCTCGAACTACGCGACGCCGCAGCCGCAGCAGGCTTCGGCGAGGTATTTGTGCCAGCCGACAACGAAGACAAACACGCTCTCGACTTCTACCAGGCACAAGGAGCCGCGGCGTCCCCTGTGACCATCTTTACCTTCACCGCCCGGTAAAGGATCCTCCAGCGGGCGGCCTGGGACGTGTCTACAGCTGCATGCTCAGCACTGTTCGGACGGGGATGTTCCCGTCTCGATCATCAGCTACGCGGTGCATTCCCACTTTCTCAGCTACCCGCTCAGAAGCTCGGTTATCCGGATGGATGATAGCTATCAGTTCGGTGGCTTCAATATGTTCTCGGGCGTAGTCGCGACAAGCAGTGGCTGCTTCCGTCGCGTACCCCTGGCCGTGCAGGTCGGAACTCACGTGGTACCCGACCTCAAGCTTCTGCGCGCCGTTCACTTGCTGCCAGGTCAGCCCGCAGTCGCCTATGAACTCTCCGTCATGCGTCTCGATAATCCACAGGCCGTACCCGTGCTCCGCGTAGTTCTCCAGGTTCCAATGAATCCAGCTTGCTGCTTCTCCCTGAGACTTGGGTGCAGGGTAGAAGCGCATCACCTCGGGGTCTCCGAGCAACGCGGTCATGTTGTCGAGGTCGGCATCAGTCATCTCACGGAACTGCAATCGATCAGTCGGTTGTGGCGTTAGCATCCAATGACTCTATTTCCAGTGCATGCCTAAGGCCCGCAAACCGATCCCCTTGCGGGCCGCGGGGTGACAAATAACGCTGCGAAAAGACCGCCATTTATCGCTGAGATTCACAGCCTGCACCGTTTCGGCCCTTCCCGTGTCTCAGGAACTCGTCTCGACGAAAACTGTCTTGAGTCACTCCACTCCCGGACTTTATGAGGCAAAATGGCCAGGTGAGACATCTCGGATACACGCGCGTGAGTACATCGAGTCAGGACGCTCAGCTGCAGCTCGATGCGCTGGTCGCGGCCGGGGTTCAAAAACGCGATGTGTTCGCCGATGTCACCTCCGGAAGCCGGACCGCAATTGAGCGGCCCGGAATGAAGAGGTTGCTCGCTTACGCCGAGCCTGGAGACACTGTGGTTGTGTGGCGGGTGGACCGTTTGGGCCGGTCCCTGGTCGATGTCCTGAACACGGTGAACGTGCTGCGTGAGCGCGGTGTTCATGTCCGTTCCATTTCGGACGGTATCGACCCTGCCACTTCCACAGGCCGGCTGATGCTGAATATGCTCGCCACTCTCGCTGAATACGAACGCGAACTCATCATTGAGCGAGTCAACGCCGGCATCGCGGCGGCAAGGCAGAGCGGCACACGCTTTGGCCGGCCAGCGTCCGATCCACTGGTCATCGCGGACAAGCTGGCCATTGCCCAGGACGCCCGCGCGAAGGGGCGCACCGCTGAAGACGCGGCCCGCCTCGTGGGCTGGAGCCGGGCAACGCTCTACCGCCACCAGCAAGCCCTCGCTGCACGCCAGGGCCACAAGGTGTAGGCACTCCTGGACGGCGATGAGCGTTGGCAGGTTCTTCGACTTCACGTTGAGGACCGGATTCCGCTTGCGACCCTCGCCCTCGAGATGGGCGTCAGTCCTCGCACACTTCAACGCTGGCATCAGCTCTATCGCGCCGGGGGCGCCGGCGCCCTCGACCCTCAACCACGGGCCAACACGGGCACCCGGCGCACAGACTCAGCGATGGTCACCTTCATCGAAGGCCTCGCGCTGACGAAGCCCCGCCCGAGCATGGCTACCCTGCACCGACTCACCGCCGCAGTAGCACACCAACGGGGCAACCGGGCACCCAGTTACGCCACCGTCCGTGACAATGTCCAAGCTCTCGACCCTGCCCTCGTCGCGCTCGCCCTCGAAGGCCCCTCGTCGTATCGGGACCGACACGAACTGGTGCTGCGTCGGCGGGGGCCGACCGCCCGAACCGGATCTGGCAGGCAGATCACACTGAACTCGACATCCTTATCAGCGGGGCAATGGAAAACCCGAACGACCCTGGCTAACGACGGTGATTGATGACTATTCCCGGGCCCTTTGCGGCTACATGGTCTTCACCGGCGCGCCTTCGGCCCTGAACACAGCCCTCGCACTCCGGCAAGCGATCTGGCGCAAGAGCGACCCGAGTTGGGCGATGTGCGGCATTCCCGACATCCTGCACGTGGATCACGGGTCAGATTTCACCAGCCACCACCTTGAACGCACAGCCGTCGCACTTCATATCCGCATCATCCACTCAACGGTGGCCAGGCCCCAAGGCAGGGGAAAGATCGAGCGCTTCTTCGGAACCGTCAACACGGAATTACTCTCTACGCTCCCCGGGCAACTCGGACCGGGCAAACTCCTACCGAAGCTCGACCTCCCCGGCTTGGACCAAGCCATTGGTAGTTTCATCGCTGACTACAACGCCCGAACCCACCGCGAGATTGGCACCTCACCCCGGGACGCATGGATCGCTGACGGTTGGCTGCCACGGATGCCCGAGAGCTTGGACGAACTCGACGGGCTCCTTCTGACCGTTCCCAAAAACCGAACCGTGCAACGCGACGGCATCCATTTCCAGGGCCAGCGGTATCTCGCGCCCACTCTCGCTCCCTTCGTCGGGCACACCGTGACCATCCGCTACGACTCCCGAGACGTCTCCGAAATCCGGGTCTACGAGAACGACACCTTCGTATGCGTCGCCATCGATGAAGCCCACCCCAATCTCCGCCTCAGCCTCCGCGACATTGAAGCCGCGCGTAGAGCCCGCCGACGCGAGCTGCGCCGCGCCATCAACGAACGCATACCGGCTCTCGCTGACCGCGAGGAACCCCGGCAGAGCAGTCCAGCACCGCGCCGGCGTCGGTTGCGCACCTACGAAGAGGACGAACCATGAACAAGGACTTCATCATCACCAAAGAGCACCGGCGCTTCACCGAATTCGCCAACGCCGTCCGCAAGGAGCAGACCATCGGCATCTGCCATGGTGACGCCGGCGTGGGCAAGACCCAATCAGCACGTCGGTACGCGAACTGGGACGCTCTCGAGCCCTACATCACAGAATGGGGCCCGCGGGGCGACCACGACGCCAAGCACTACGCCCTCGCCAACCGCTCCCGCACCGTCTTCTACACACCTGAAGTGCTCCCCAGACCAAAGGACCTCATGCACGAGATCGACCACTTGCAAATCAGAATCGGCATCTGCGCAGACGAACACCAACGCCTCATCGGCAAGATCACCGGAGTCCATGTCGGCAATACCAACAAATGGGTCGAACTTCTGATCATCGACGAGGCCGAACGACTCACGCCAACGGCCCTGGAACTCCTCAGAGACAAACACGACCGCACCCAAATCGCGATCATTCTGATCGGCATGCCAGGCATCGACCAACGCTTCCGCCACTACCCGCAGCTCTACAGCCGCCTGGGCTTCTCGCACCGATACCTTGCCCTTGGGCGGGATGAACTCCTCTTTGTCCTGGACCGACACTGGAAACGCCTCAACCACACCCTGGACCCTGACGATTTCACCGATGCCCAAGCCATCGCCGCAATCGAACGAATCACCCGCGGCAACTTCCGACTCCTCGAACGCCTCTTCCCTCAAATCCAGAGAGTACTCAAAATCAATCAACTCGAGACCATCACTGACGACGACGTCGTCGAAGCCGCCGCAAGCATCCTTGTCATCGGCAACTAGCGACATGGAACGATCAAAAAAGGCCGCCACAAAGCGGTCAAATCCACAGGCATCGAAATGTGTCGATGACCAGTCTTGCAACCCTGGGGTTGAGAGACGACCTGAAGTGTAGCGTTCGGGGCTCGCGGATGCTCCGGGCAGTTTCGCGGGCGAGTCTCTACCCGCGAGGGTCGTGCTCATCAGCGGCGACAAGTCCTAAACCCTTACTGCTGTTTCCACTCGTCTGCTGCCTTCACCTGTCCAGGGGATCGCCGGTGGGACGGACGATGTTGAACGAGTCCATCACCACGGTGCGCGCAAGGCACTAGGGTCATCACTTGCAGGGTCTCCACGGCGAGATCGGCTATATACCGCCGGTAGAAGCCGAAACCATTTTCTGCTCAAATCTGCCGGTTACGTCCCGCTGAGTGGTGGAGTTTGCCTCGACACCGTGCGGGTCAGTTCTCTGATTATGCTGCAGTGAGTTCGGGGAGCAAAATCGCCTCCTCTACGGGTTCGGCGGGTGCCGTATTCATGGCCTTGAGTTCGGCCATGGAGGCCTCGGAGAGGTAGCGGCGGTCTCCGGCTTCCCACTCGTCATGTTGCTCGACGAGAACCGCGCCGGCGAGCCGCAGGAGCGCTGCCGGGTTGGGGAAGACCCCGACGACGTCGGTTCGTCTTTTGATCTCTTTATTGACCCGCTCCATGGGATTCGTGGACCAGATCTGGCGCCAGTGCCTGGCCGGGAACCCGGCGAATGCGAGGACGTCGTCGCGGGCGTCGCCGAGCATCGCGGCGACCTTCGGATGCGATTTGTGCAGCATCCGGGTCACCTCATCGAACTGGGTGTTCACGTGCCCGGTATCGGGCTGGGCGAAGGCGGTGCGGATGATCGAGGCGACCATCTCCTGGGACCCCTTCGGCACGGTCGAGAGCACGTTACGCATGAAGTGGACCGGCAGCGCTGCCATGCCGTGCCCTGGAATACCGTCCCGATGGCTTTCTTCAGGCCGCTGTGGGCGTCGGAGATCACCAACTGCACCCCGTCCAGCCCGCGGGCCTTCAGCGACCGCAGGAACGCGGTCCAGAATCCCTCGTTCTCGCTGTCGCCGACGTCGAAGCCCAGGACTTCCCGCCGCCCGTCCGCGGCCACGCCGAAGGCGACCACGACCGCCTGGGACACCACACGGTGCCCGACGCGGGCCTTGCAGTAGGTTGCGTCCAGGAACACGTACGGGTAGTCCATGGCGGAGAGGTCCCGGTCCCGGAACGCACCGACCTCATGGTCCAGGTCCTCGCAGATCCGGGAAACTTCGGACTTGGAAATCCCGGTGTCGGCCCCGAGCGCCTTGACCAGATCGTCGACCTTGCGGGTGGAGACCCCGTGCAGGTAGGCCTCCATCACGACCGCGTACAGGGCCTGGTCCACGCGGCGGCGCCGCTCGAGCAGGGCCGGGAAAAACGACCCGTTCCGAAGCTTGGGGATCTTCAGGTTCAGGTCCCCGGCGGTGGTCGTCAACGTCCTGGGCCGGGACCCGTTGCGTTGGGTGGTGCGTGCCTCGGAGCGTTGGAACGGGGCGGCGCCGATGAACGCGGTCGCCTCGGCCTCGATGAGCTGCTGGTACAGCGTTTCGGTCGCGGTGCGGATCCGGTCGGAGACATCGGTGAGTTTCAGTTGTCCAAGAAGGTCGAGCAGGGCAGACTGGTCTAGAGCCATCGTGTGTTTGTGTCCTTTGTGAGTTCTTTGATCGGTACTCACTGACCATCGCACGATGGCTCTTCACGTCGGAAATCCGATGCTCAGAAGCCGGGAACTACACCACTCCACGGGACGTAACCAATCTGCCCACCATCAAAACGATGGAACGGGTCTAACAAACCCTCCACCAAACCCGGGGCTTGACAGTTCAATAGCCAAGACGGCACTCCCGATCCGAGATCACGAAGACGACTTCGTAACAGGAAAGCTAACGGCGTCACGGTAGGTTGTCAACGCTCTGGGGGTGGTCCCCGGCCAGGGCGCGGTTTCCGCCCACTAGGCTCAATTGACAGTGACATTCTCACAGTCGGTTCCCGTGCGGGCGGTCGATTCCTTCTCCTGATCCGACGCGGTGTCTCGAAACCTCTGTGTCTTGAAACGGGCGGATTCAAGACGGCGCAAAGCCTGGGCGGCGACACCGAGCGATCACAGAACACCGCCACGAATATTCATCCGCGCACTGTGCCGAATG
Organism: Arthrobacter sp. UYEF21; assembly: GCF_040546085.1. Lineage (NCBI taxonomy): Bacteria > Bacillati > Actinomycetota > Actinomycetes > Micrococcales > Micrococcaceae > Arthrobacter > Arthrobacter sp. UYEF21. Next base: position 11,339 of record NZ_JBEPNF010000016.1, on the reverse strand, counting down.
TTGACAGTGTGATGGGCGACTGTGGGGGATTGTCCCATCAGGAGTGTTCCGGTTTCAAGGAACTGAGACGGCCGGTCAGCGGCCTCGAAATAAATACGACACGCCATCCGATTCCTTTGCATTGTGAATGGCAGCGATATCTGGCGTCGTTCTGTCAGCGCAACGTGGCGGTCCAGCTCAGTGCTCAGTGCTTTTCCGTGGCCGCGGCCATCATCATCGCGGGTGTCCGGCAAGAGTGCCCCGCAGAAACGTAAATCGCGGGCCACGCACCCATTTCAGCCGTCTGTGGCGTCGCATTTGGTCCTCATCAGACCAGTTCGTTGCTTCCTATGCTGAGGTAGCGGTACGGGTGTTGCGCCCCCAGCTTGGTCCAGCTTCCAGACCACCACCTCGTCACCGTCCCGCAGGTGATCCCGCATCTTGTCCAGTTCGGGCCGGCTGGCGCTCGTTCCGCTCACGCCGTGACCGGTGAAGATCCGGTGGCAGCCGGCGGCATTCAACCCCGCATGCTGCCTGACGGCTGGCCGGGAACCGGGAGTTTTACGAGGGTCACTGCCCGGCGGGTGGAGACGGCCAATACTCATGGGACGGGATGCTCCATGTCCTCCGCCATGGCGACCCTGCAGGTGCGCTTTGGTGATTGGACAGAGGCCTTGACGGTGACCAAAGCGTGGCTGCAGGACAGTCTGCTTCATGCCTGGGAACTGCAGGTCGGTTCAGGCGCAGGTCCGATCCATCATTTTCACCAGTTATGGAACCCAACCGTTCCTGTCCCGGGTGAGCACCCGGTCCCGGGGCCTTCCCCGGGGTACCGGGCTCTGACGGTTCCGACGCTGCCGCACCAACGTTGCACCTCTGAGGGGGCGCTGTAGGTTGATGCGGACATTGGAGGTGTCTATTTTGGTGGTTTTAAGGGCCGTCCGGTCCACCCGGGGGAGACCGGTGCCCGCAGGTACGGGAGGCCCGGCGGTCGCGCCGTGGTGTCCGGCACGACAGCCGTTTGGGAATCAGGTCGGGCAGGGCACGGCGGCAGCACGGGCAGGTGAGGGCGCTGGTTTGGCCGGGGGTGGGTATAATCGGTCCCAGTGACACGGGGTGCCGGGCGGCTTGTTGGCCCGGCTGAGATGACACCCGTTGAACCTGATCTAGTTGACACTAGCGAAGGGATGTCCTGCAACGGTTCGCACGGTCCTGGCGCCCGGATCGCATCCTTTCGCCTTATCCGAAGGTGAAGAAACTGATGGAACTGGCAAAACAAATCGTTCTTGTGACCGGCGGTGGCCGCGGTCTGGGCAGCAATATTGTGCAGGCGTTCGCGGCCCGGGGGGCGCGGGTGGTCATCAATTATCGCCGCAGCGCCGAAGCCGCCGGGGAACTGGCCGCCGGTTATGGCCCTGAGCACGCTGTTGCACTGCAGGCTGACGTCACCGACTCCGGTCAGGTGTCGGTGATGCTGGAGCAGGCCCGGGCCCATTTCGGTTCCGCCGTCACCACTGTGGTCAATAATGCGCTGGCCGATTTCTCGTTTAACGGCGATGCCCGCTCCGGCGCCGGGGATATTTCATGGGCGGATTTTGAGGCACAATTCGGCGGCAGTGTCCGGGGGGCTTTGAACACGACCCAGCAGGCTTGGGAGGGGATGCGTGGCCACGGGTTTGGGCGCATCATCAACGTCGGGACCAATCTGTTCCAGAACCCGGTGGTCCCGTACCACGACTACACCGCGGCCAAGGCCGCCCTGCTGTCATTGACCCGCACCATGGCCAAGGATCTGGGGCAGCACAATATTGCCGTGAACATGGTCTCCGGCGGCCTGCTGCGCACCACCGATGCCAGCGCCGCAACGCCGGAGGAGGTCTTTGACTACATTGCCGCTTCGACCCCCCTGGGTAAGGTCACCACCCCGGCCGAGTTCGCCGATGCCATCTTGTTTTTCGCCTCGCCCTGGGCGCGGTCGGTTACCGGGCAGAACCTGGTGGTCGACGGCGGACTGGTCATGGACTAGGCGGCCTCGCGATGAACGGGAAACGGCAACTGCATCTGAACGCTTTCCTGCTGGGAGCCGGCCACCACGGTGCTGCCTGGCGGCGGCCCGGATCGCCGCTGGAGCAGCTCGGAGAGATTGGTTACTATGAGCGGCTCGCACAAAGCGCCGAACGCGGCCTTTTCGATGCCGTGTTCTTCGCCGACGGGCAGTCCGCCGGTGACGTCGGCGCCGGTCCGAGATGGTTTCTGGAACCGTTGACCGCGCTGGCGGCCATGGCCCGGGCAACGGAAAACATCGGGCTTATCAGCACCGTCTCGGCCACCTTTTATTCCCCTTTTCATGCCGCCCGGATGCTCGCCTCCCTGGATCACATCAGTGCCGGACGTATCGGGGCGAACGTGGTCACGTCCATGTTCGATGCTGAAGCCCGCAATCATGGTCTGGAAGCGATGCCCGACCACGCGCAGCGCTATGGCCGCGCCGCAGAGTTCATTGAGGTAGCGCTGGGGTTGTGGGACTCATGGGCTGATGATGCGCTGGTTCGGGACAGAGCCCGGTTCTATGCCGATCCGGCCCTGGTCAGGCCGTTGCATCATGAGGGCGACCACTTCCGGGTGGAGGGGCCCTTAAACGTGCCCCGGGGCCCACAGGGACGCCCCGTGCTGTTCCAGGCCGGTGCTTCCGGGGCCGGCCGGGATCTTGCCGCCCGGTACGCGGAAGGGATTTACGCCGTTGCCTACGATCTTCCCAGCGCCCAGGCCTACTATGCGGATATGAAACAGCGGATCGCTGCGGCCGGGCGTAATCCGGGGAAGGTAGCGATCATGCCCGGATTGGTGACGTATGTGGGCTCCACCGAGGCCGAAGCCCGGGCCAAACAGGACCGGGGGGATACGCTGCTGCCCACCGGAGAATCCCTGACACGGCTGGGCACGTTCGTGCAGCAGGACTGTACAGGCTGGGAGCTGGACGCCCCCGTGCCGTCCCTGCCGTCGGCGGCAGAATTTACTGGGCCGCAGGGCCGTTATGCCACCATATTGCGCATTATTGAAACCGAACGTCCCACCGTGCGGCAGTTACTTGGGCGCCTGGCCGCAGGAGGGGGCCACTGCACAATGGTCGGCACGCCGGAGCAGATCGCTGACCAGATGGAGCTCTGGTTCCGCTCCGGGGGCGCTGACGGGTTCAACCTGATGCCCCCGCTGCTGCCCGACTCCCTGGACGAGTTCGTCGATGACGTCGTCCCTGTCCTCCAGCGCCGAGGACTCTTCCGCACCCGCTACACCGCCTCGACGCTGCGCGGGCATCTCGGGCTGGACCGCCCGGCTGTCGGCGCCCCTGCGTAAAAGCGCCACTACGGCATGGCGGCGGTTCCGATCATCCGATACCGTCCGCGACAGGGTTGCCACAAGCTGGTTCCCCTGACGACAAGGGGCTCCAAGCGGGCGTATTGGATAGCCTTCCGTCAGGAACGTCCCTCCTCCCTGGAGTCCTCTCGGGCTTTGTGCTTTCAGGCCCGAGGCCTTCCGTGGGCAGCATCCGTGGTGTCGTTGAGGTTGCCGGGCCGGTGAAGGGTTTCGAGGAGTTGCAGTTCGTAGTGGGCGAACCGGGCCGATGCCATCATCGACAGTTGACGTGGTCTGGGCAGGTCGATGGGGAGGTTTAGGCGCACGGAGGCGGGCCGGGGGCTGAGTACGACGACCCGGTCGGCCAGGTAGATCGCTTCACGGATGTCGTGGGTGATCAGGACCGCGGTCCAGGAGTTGTGGGACCAGACATCTTGAAGCCACGCCTGCATGTCGGTGCGGGTGAGGGAATCGAGGGCGCCGAAGGGCTCATCCAGTAATAGGACGTCACGGTCCTGGACGACCGTGCGCAGCAGGGCGGCCCTTTGCCGCATTCCTCCGGAGAGCTCGAAGGGATGCGAGTTCTCAAAACCGGCCAGCCCGAAGGCCGGGAAGAGGCTGGCGGCACGTGCCCGCGCGGTCTTTTTGCTTCCGCCGCAGACTTCCAGGCCCAGAGCGGTGTTCTGAAGGATAGTGCGCCAGGGAAAGAGGAGGTCTTTTTGCGGCATGTAGGCAAAGTGTTCACGTTCCCCGGTGACGGAGCGCCCATCGATGAGGATTTCGCCGTCGCGGGGTTTTTCCAGGCCGGCCATGATGTTGAAAAGGGTGCTCTTTCCGCATCCGCTGGGACCGATGATGGCAAGGAATTCTCCTTGTTGTGCGGAGAAATTGACGTTGTTGATGACAGGACGGGATTGTCCGTGGCCCAGCTCGAAGGATTTGTTAATTGCACGTACTTCGACCCTGGGTGCGGCAGCGGTGGGTTCAGACATGGCGGTTCCTGCGTTCCTTGGAGTGCCAGGGGATGATCAGCCGCTCGGCGGCGTAGGTCAGCAGGAACAGGCCCACACTAAGGAAGGCGGTGACTGCGACTGCTGCCAGTACGAGGTCGGTGCGGAACGAGTTTTTCATCGTGGCCATGTAGATACCCAGCCCTTCCCGCGAGCCAATGTACTCGGCGAAAATGGCGCCCGTAACAGCGTAGGCAATGCCGATCCGCAGGGCGGTGAAGAAGGAAGGAAGAGCCGATGGAAGGCGTACATAGACGAATTGCTTCCACCGGTTGGCGCCCATGCTGCGCAGCAGATTGCCCGCGTCACGGTCGGTGAGGTTGAAGCCGTCGATCAGGCCGACGGTCACCGGAAAGAACGTGACCAAAGCGATGACCATGATCTTTGGCATCAGACCGAAGCCGAACCAGATGATCATCAGCGGGGCAATCGCGATGATCGGTATGGTCTGGGATGCCACCAGCAGGGGCATCAGGGCCCGGCGAAGCCACGATGAGAAGTCGATGACGACGGCAAGGACCCAGGCCAGGGTCAGGGAGACGGCGAAACCAAGAAAGGTTTCCTGCAGCGTCGGCACCGTGTTGGCCCAGATGATCTCGCGCGCCAACCAGCCTTGCTCCACGATCCGTTGCGGAGATGGAAGCACAGTTGGTTTCAGGCCGCCGGCAGCGACTGCGCCCTGCCAGGTTGCCAGGAGAGCGAGGACAATCACGGCCGGGGGCACAGCGGTGGTGAGCGTCCTGAACCGGCGGGGAGACCCCGTTTTCCGGGAGCGGCCCGCTTTTCCCCCACACCCCGCTCCGTCTCCCGGACCCCCACTCACAGCGTTGCCTTTCTGCCGTTACGGTCCCGCGGCCCGCGTCCGGGACAGGGGAGGGCGCGGGAGCTATTTGCCGGCCAGATACTCATCGGTGAACAACGCCATGGTGTCAAGGGGTTTGGAGAGGGGTTTGCCGCTTTCATCGGCCAGCAGGGCGTTCTTGTAGAGGAAATCCGCCAGCTGCTTCCACTGATCCGCTGTTTGAGTGCCGACCTGGCCGTTGGCGTCCTTCAGGTAGGAAGCACTCAGTTCTTCCTGGCTCTTGTAGACCAGCTGGTCGTTGGCGAAGATACCGGGGTTGGCGTCAACAAGTATTTTCGCGGCAGCGTCGGGGTCGGCTGCGGCATATTGGTATCCCTTTTGGAGGGCCTGGACGAACTTTTTGGTCACGTCCGGGTGTCCCTTGATCCATTCCCGGTTGCCTTCAATGATCACCGAATACTGGTCCGGCACGCCGTAGTCATGCAGGTTGAAAAACTTCATCGGAGTGCCGCGGAGGGAGGCGTCGATGCCTTCCCAGGTCTTGAAGGCTGAGGTGAAGTCGACCTTGCCGGCGTACAGGGCTTCGTAGGCGGACGTGCCCAGGGTGACGCGACCGAAGTTGCCTGTTCCGCCGGCGTTCCTGATGGCATCTGCGGCTTCGGTAGGGAACGTGGCACTGGGCCCGGCCGTGCCGAAGGTTTTACCATCGAGGTCTTTAGGGCTGGCAATGTCCTTCCGGCTGGCCAGGACGCCGATGGCTGTGGCATCGTGCTGGAGCACCGACATGACCGAGGTGTTGGCCACCCCCGCTGCTGCGGCGAACGTCGCCGTGTTTTGGAAGCTGATTCCGAAGTCCGCCGCACCCGAGTTGATGAGGGTGTCGGTGGAGGACTGGCTGTAGGGCAGTACCTGAACGTCGAGTCCGGCGGCGGCGAAATAGCCTTTGTTGAGCGCCACGTACAGCCCGGTGTGGTTCGTGTTGGGCGTCCAGTCCAGGGCGAAGGTAATGGGCGTGGTCCCGGAAGAAGCCGGAGTGGAATTTTCTCCCGCACCGGCGCAGGCTGACAGGGCTGCCATGGCGGTAAGGGTGAGGGCGCTGGCTGCGCCCACGAGTAAGCGTCGTCGTTTGTTCACGAGAAGTCCTTATCCCCGCGTATGCGGAGCGTTTGCTGGTGCCGGATAGATGGTGGGCCGGTTTTGCCGGGATTATCCGACCGCGCGGTGCCGCGATTTAGGAGCGGCGCCGGAACCGGAAATGGAGAGATGGCTGGGCGGGGTATGTAGGCGGTTGCGGTGTTCAGTGGGTCCATTCCTTGAGAAACTCTTTGGCGCTGCGGGCAGGGTTTTCGGCGGCACAGATGGCTGAGACCACGGCGATGCCGGCCGCTCCGGCGCGCCTCAATGCACTGACATCGGCCGGGGTTATGCCGCCGATTGCGACGCAGGGCAGCAGCGTAGCGGCAGCGATAGCGGCGAACCCCTCGATGCCCAAGGGCGCCGGATGGTCCGGCTTGGTCGACGTCGGACGGATCACGCCCACGCCCAGATAGTCCACCGTCCCTGAAGGCAGGGCGTGCAGCTGCGCGAGATGTTCGGCCGTGTTGGCGCTCAGCCCGATCAACGCGTCCTGGCCAACAATTGCCCGGACCTGGGGTGCCGGAAGATCGCTTTGACCGATATGGACGCCGTGGACAGCCGCACCGCCCGCCCGGGCGGCGAGAAAAACATCCACCCGGTCATCCACCAACACCGTGGCCCGGTCACCGACGGCATCCGCGGTACGCATCACCAGATCGTAGAACCGGGCGGCGCTGGCCGTTTTTTCCCGGATCTGTACCATTCGCACGCCTCCGGCAACGGCGGCGCTGACCGACTCCACCACTCCGCGTTCCCCGCACAACTTATCATCAGTGATCAGATAAATCCCCGGGGTGAAGCCAGCCCTGCCGGCGCCCGTCATGAGATAGCCACTCTGGACCGGATTATTTCGGCATCCACAGACTCCAGCGCATCCAGGAACGCGACCGCGAAACTGCCCGGGCCGCGGGCGCCGTCAGCGGCGATTTCGGCAGCGACGGTATACACCGCGGTGGCTGCAGCCGTCGCTGCCAGACGGTCGCCATCCACAGCCAAAAAAGCTGCGGTGACCGCACCCAGTGCACAGCCACCCCCGGTGACCAGGGTCAGATAAGGGTGGCCGTTACCGATCCGGATCACATCGATGCCATCAGTAATCAGATCAACGGCCCCGGAAACGGCCACGACGGAACCGTGAACACTGGCCAGGCGGCCGGCCGCTGCCAGCGCACTTTCGGGACTATCGACGGCATCAACACCACGGCCACCTGCCCCCAACCCAGCCAGTGCGATAACCTCTGAAGCGTTGCCCCGGATAGCGGTCGGGGCGTAAGAGAGCAGTTCACTGGCAAGGGCAGTACGCACCGGCAGGACACCGACCGCGACCGGGTCAAGAACCCAGGGAGTGCCTGCCTCCTGAGCGGCCGAGGCGGCTTCGACCATGGCGACCCGTTGCTCCGCGTGGGGAGTACCCACGTTGATCAGAACTCCGGAAGCTATCCGGGCAAACTGGCCGGCCTCGGTGGGGACATCAGCCATGGCTGGCGCCGCCCCGACGGCTAGAAGCACATTCGCGGTGAAGTTTGTCACAACCGCGTTGGTCAGACACTGCACCAATGGCCCTGTCTCCCGCAACCGGGCGAGCATCGTGCAGATATGGTCAGGTGTCAGGCGAACAGTCATCCGCAACATCCCTTCGCTAGTACGAACTAGATCAGGTTCAACGGGTCTTATCTCAGCCCTGTTGCCCAGGGCACCCCGTGTCACTCTAGAAAGCCTACTACCACACAGGCACAGGCGCGCACCAACCGGAGAACCGGGGGTTGCCGGGGAGGAACTGGAATCCCGGGCAGAAGGTGCCGTCGTCGATGAAGACGCGGACGAGCTGCTGCATCACGGGTTCGGGGTCTTCCATGAGCTCGGAGAGCCGGCGCCGTACCTGCCCGAGGGTTGGCAGCGTGTATTCTGGCCGAATCCCTGCCCACGTCTGATCGTTGAAGGGTTGGTCGTTCAATTTTCGGTTGTCTCGTCGCCGTCGCTGATGCTTTCGAGGAGCCAGTGCGGGGAGAGCGGGTTCCGGCGCAACGTGAAGGTCCGGAGGGCGGAGCCGGAAGTTCCCTGGCGGACCTGGACCCGCCAGTATTCGATGCTGACCAGGTCGCCGCTGTCGACGGCGGCTGTGCGGCGGGTGTCCCACCATGCGTCCCGTCCGTACCAATGCTGGGAGTCGGTGTCGGGGTCGACCAGCCAGATCTGGCCGTGGTTGCGGATGGCGAGGGGTTTGCCTGCCGGGTCGGTCCCGACCTGCAGGTCGTGGGTCTGGGGCCATACCCGGAACACGTTCGTGGCCTCTCCCCTGCATGGAACGCTCGCTTGACGAAAGATCGTTATCTGCGTTTCAAATGATGGTTTGACGGGGGAGTTAGCATGTCGATTAGCGCACGAACGGCGGGACGGAGGCGTCGTTGAATGGCTCGAACCAGTCCTGGACATTCATCGGTGCAAGGCCCAGTTGCATGTTCAGCGCGATATCGCCTTCGAAGCCGTCCATTGGGTTCTGGTACAGCATTTCACTGTCCGTGTCTTCGAGCATGTGTTGTTCAAGCAGGCCCCGCCAGCCGTCTGCTAGATCCAGGTCGTATAGATCCTGGCTGACTTCGACTTAGTCGACAAGGCAACGCTGCGCCAACTCCTGGGCGACGCATGACGGGCGTGTCCAGCCGCGGATCAGCGCCACGGTCATGTCCGCAGCAATAACCAAAACTGTTGGGCGAAGCGTGCGTCATATCTCTCCGCGTGTCTGGGTGGCAGTCCGGACAGGACGAAAGTATTGGCGATGTCCCGTCGATCGATCCGCTCACGGATCCGTAAGCCGGAAAGATCCTCGAAAAGCTGGTCTATCAGGACCACGGAAGCCTCCCACATGGCCCCGGCCAGAAGCTTAGCCTGGAGCAGGCTTCTGTCGCGCCGCTCCGGAATGATTGAATCCATCCAGTCGAGGTCATCAGGGTCCAGGTGGCTCCGCTGGTCCTCAGTCATATCCTCAAGGCGCGGTTCGAAACCTAACTGCTCCAAGCTCAGGGCCGGTCAGCCCCTCGCCGACGTGCAGCGCGTGCTCGAGACAGTTCTCTTCAGGAGTCATGGCCCGATGCTACCGCTGGACACCGCGCCTTGCTTAGCGTGAGGTGCCGGCATAGGGTGGACGAAGTTTCACCACTTTCACCAGTTTCACCTACTTTCACCCGGGAGATGCCGTGCAAAACCCCTTCAAGCCAACGGCCGGAGCCACGCCTCCAGTACTGGTCGGACGGGCAGGGCTGTTGGACGAGTTCGAGTACGGCCTGCAGCAAGGTTCCGGCGCGCCAGGGCTTTTGACTATCATCACGGGCTCCAGGGGCATCGGCAAGACGGTCATGTTGAGCGCGGCCGAAGAGATCGCCCGGGCACACGGGTGGGCCGTCATCTCCCGGACAGCCACGCCTGGATTCCTTGCCGGGATCGGCGATGACATGCTTCGCCTCCGCGACGAACTCGGGGATGGACAGCCGGCCCGGAAAATCACAGCCTTCTCCGCAGCAGGGTTCGGGTTAACGACCCAGCTCCCTCCGGAACGGGCCGCGGACTGGCGCCGGACCGGGAACGAACTGCTGCGCCTGCTGGACGCACAAGGCACCGGACTCGTCATCACCATTGACGAGATTCATGCCGTCGACAGGACGGAGATCTCGCAACTGGCCGCCGACGTCCAACACTTCATCCGCGACGGGCTGCCCATCGGCCTGATCTTCGCAGGCCTGCCATCGGCCGTGTCCGACCTCCTCAACGAAGGCGTTGCCACCTTCCTGCGACGCGCCGACAGGATCAACCTCCACGAAGCAGCCATCGCAGAAGTAACCGCGTCCTACAGGGATCTCTTCAGCGAGGGAGATATCAGCATCTCCCCCGACCTCATCGACAAAGCAGCCGGTGCCACCGAGGGGTATCCCTTCCTGATCCAACTCGTGGGCTACTACCTCTGGCTCGAAGCCGACAAGGCAGGGTGGAAACTGTACGAGAGCAGCGTTCACCGTGCTATCAGCGCCGCTCAGAGACGGAACACATTGGTGGTCGTTGAGTCAGCGCTCTCGGACATCTCTGACAAAGACCGCGAGTTCCTGGACGCGATGACCGCCCAGGACGGCCCGTCCGCGGCCGGGCAGATCGGCGCCATCCTCAAGGCCAAGCCCAACCTCGTGTCCAAGTACCGGAAAAGGCTTATCGCTGCGGGCCTCATTGAGTCCGCGGGCTATGGCAAAGTCGACTTCGCAATCCCCGGGCTCCGCCAATACCTCCGTGAATAGTTGACAGAATCTTCATTATCGGCTGAAAGTAAGGCTACTGAAAGGCCTGATATTAGGCTATAGTTCTGAGCATGAGAACGGTACCGCTTAGCGAGGCGAAGGACAAGCTGTCCGCCCTTGTTGAGGAAGCAGACGCGACGCACGAGATCATCCAGATCACCCGGCACGGTCACCCGGCAGCGGTGCTGATGTCCGCCGATGACCTGGAATCACTGCAGGAAACCATCCACTGGCTCTCACGGCCAGGCATCCGCGAAGACCTTGACCAGGCCAGACGCGAAATCGCGGACGGAAACACGACTAGCGGCGCAGACCTGCGCCGTGAATTCGGGCTCCCGCCGAGGTGACCGAGGCAGACTCCACCGGCCCCGCACCATGGAACGTCGAGGTCACCAGCCCGGCACTGAAGGGATTCCGGCGGCTGCCGGAGAAAGCAGCAACCGCGATCGTCGAATTCGTAACCGGCGCACTGGCGGAAAATCCCCACCGGCTGAGCAAACCCCTCTCGAACGAACTCCTGGGCCTGCGCACCGCACGGCGCGGCGACTACAGGGTCCTGTTCACGCTCGACATCGAAGAGCACATCCTGTACGTCCACCGCATCGAACACCGATCCGACGTCTACAAGCCCCGCTAGCCGAACTCTCCGGGGAGTTCCCGCTGGCGGGAACTCCCCGGACTCAGCCTTGATCCACCGATGAGGTTGGGATCGGGTCCGGCGTTTTAAACACGAAATGCCCGTCTTTTGGGGGAAAATATGGCTTACCACAGTCAAAA
>NZ_JBEPNF010000015.1:0-106430 GCF_040546085.1 Arthrobacter sp. UYEF21 | reverse complement strand
TAACAGGAGTTCTTCGTGATTAAAAGCCGCCACGCGGGGCGGTGGAACAGCCGGTTTCAGGGAGTCAAGGGGCCGCCGACTTTGAAATAGCCCTGCGAAACAGCTGCTCCGGCGGCGCGGGCGCCAACACCGTACGCCGAGAGTCAGCGCTGCAGGAGCTCCCGGATGGCAGCCATTCCCCGGTGCACCTCCCCGAAGCTGGTGCTTAGCGGCGAGAGGCCGATCCGGATGCCCTGTGGTGCCCGGAAGTCCGGAATAACGTCCTGTTCCCAGAGTGCCGCGGTCACGTTCCGGAATGCCGGATGGTCCAGGGTGATGTGGCCCCCCCGAAACGCCGGGTCGCGCGGCGAAGCCAGCTCCACACCCAACGGGGCGAGCCAAGCCTCGTAGACGGCCACGGCGTAGGCGGTCAGTGCCAGGGATTTCTGCCGGATGGCCGCCATGCCGGTTTCTTCGATGAGGTCAAGGGTCCCGCGCATGGCCAGCATTGCGAAGATGGCCGGCGTGCCGCTAAGGAAACCACGGATGCCGGGCGCCGGCTCGTAGCCTGCAGCCATCTCAAAAGCGTCCTTGCGCCCCATCCAGCCCCAGATCGGCTGTTTGAGGCCGGACAGGTGGCGGCCGTTGACGTAGGCGAACGCCGGCGAACCCGGTCCCCCGTTGAGGTACTTGTACGTGCAGCCCGCGGCAAAATCCACGCCGGCGCCGTCCAGGTCCAGCTCCACGGACCCAGCGGAATGGCAGAGGTCCCAGACCACCAGTGCCCCCGCGCTGTGCGCAACCTCCGTGATGGCCGGCAGATCGGCCAGGAACCCCGAGCGGTACGCCACGTGGCTCAAAAGTACGACGGCGGTGGCCGGGCCGGTTGCCTCCCGCACCTGGTCGGGGGTCACCCCCGTTGCCGGATCTGCTTCGATCCAGGTGAGGGTCAGGCCCTCCTCGCGGGCGATTCCTTCCACAAGGTAGCGGTCGGTCGGGAAGTTGTCAGTGTCGAGGACAATCTCGGTGCGGGCAGGATCCGCCACGGCGGCCAGGGCGGCACGGATCAGTTTGTAAAGCACCACAGTGGTGGAGTCCGCGATGATGGTCTGGCCGGGGGCTGCACCGAGGACAGCACGGCCCAGCTGGTCGCCGATGGCCTGCGGCAGGTCCAGCCACTCCTCGTCCCAGCCGCGGATCAGCCGCCCGCCCCAGCCGTCCTGGATGAAGGTGCTGATGTCCGTCACGGTTCGTTTGAGCGGCCGGCCCAGGGAGTTTCCATCAAGGTAGGAAAGGTCAGTGTCCGTGCCGATGAAGAGGTCCCGGGAGCGTGCCAGCGGGTCAACGGCGTCAAGGTGCGCTGCCTGCCGCAGGAGGGCGGCGCCGTCGTGAGTTTCCATCGCCGCCCCGGTAGGGTTGTTCACTGGCCGATCTCCGTCCGTACCGCGAATAATTCCGGGAAAAAGGTGAGTTCAAGGGCCTTCTGCAGGAACGCGGCGCCGCTGGATCCGCCGGTTCCCGGCTTCATGCCGATGGTGCGCTGGACGGTCCGCAGGTGCCGGAACCTCCACAGCTGGAAGTTGTCTTCAAGGTCAACCAGTTCCTCGCAGGCCTCGTACGCTCCCCAGTTATTGGCCGCGTCTTCGTAGATGTGCTTGAACAGCGGTACCAGCTCCGGGCAGAACTCGTGCGCACGGGTAACGTCCCGTGCCAGGACGGACTGCGGCACGTCATAGCCCTGCCGCGCCAGGTAGGAAAGGAACTCGTCGTAGATGCTGGGTGCGTTCAGCAATTCGTCCAGCATGGCGTGGGCGGCCGGATCGGATTCGAACACGGGGAGCATCTTGCGGTTCTTGTTGCCGAGGACAAATTCCATCGCACGGTACTGGCTGGACTGGAAACCGGAGGAATTGCCCAAGAAGCCACGGAACTGGGAGTACTCCGTGGGCGTCAAGGTGGCCAGGACTGACCATTGTTCCGTGAGTGTCTTCTGGATGTGTTTGACCCGGGCTATGCCCTTGAGGGCTGAGCCGAGATCGTCGGCCCGGAGCCAGGCAGCTGCGCTGCGGAGCTCATGCAGCACCAGCTTCAGCCACAGTTCGGTGGTCTGGTGCTGGATGATGAACAGCATTTCGTCGTGGTGCTCGGGATTGCTGACCGGCTGCTGTGCGTTGAGAAGAACGGGCAACTGGAGGTAGGACGCGTAGCTCATCCGGGAACTGAAGTCGCGGACGATTCCTTTGTCAAGCTTCCGGGTGTTCTTTTCAACGGTCACTGCGCTGCCTTTCTTATGCTCGAGGGCCGCCGTTGATTGCCGGTGGGCCGGGTCAGCGCCTCGCCAGGAGATCGTGGGCCTGGATGACGTCCAGGCGCATCTGGTCAATAAGGGCCTCAGGCCCACGGTAGGCCACCATGCCGCGTAGCCGCGCCACAAATTCCACAACTACTGTCTGGCCGTACAGATCGAAGTCCTCCACGTCTTCGTGCGGGCGGTCGATCACGTGGGCTTCGACCTGTCGGCTGACGCCGTCGAACGTCGGATTCGAGCCCACCGAGATGGCAGCAGGCCAGCGGGTACCCGCCTGGTCAACCAGCCAGCCCGCGTAAATTCCGTCTGCGGGGATGTACCCGCTGGCGTCGTGGGCGAGGTTGGCCGTGGGGAAGCCGAGGTCACGGCCGCGGGCCGCCCCATGCACTACTTCGCCGCGCATGCGGTGCGGACGGCCCAGCACTGAAGCAGCTGTGACGACGTCGCCTGCCTGCAGCGCTTCCCGCACCCAAGTGGAGGAACAGCGGCGGTCTGTACCGTCGTCGTGATGCAGCGGGTAGCCTTCCGAGCCGAACTCGCTGATGACCTGGACGTCGAAATTGAACTTTTCGCCCAACCGCTTCATCGTGTCAAGGTCACCGGAGTTTCCGCGGCCAAACCGGGCATCATGGCCGATCACGACATGGCTGGCGTGGAGGCTGTCCACGAGAACCTGGCCCACGAATTCCTCGGGGGTCAAGCTGGCGAGGTTGAGCGTATACTTCATCACCAGAACGGCGTCCAGGCCCAGCTCGCCCAGCGCCACCAGCTTGTCCGCCAGGCCCATGATCATCTCGGGCGCGGACTCCGGCCGGTGAACCAAGGCGGGGTGCGGATCAAAGGTCACAGCCACGGTTTTAGTCCCGTTAAGGCGGGCGGAGCGGATGAGCTCGGAGAGCACTTGCTGATGGCCCCGATGGACGCCGTCAAAGTTGCCGAACGTGACGACGGAGGGACCAAAGTCCGCCGGGACCTCGGAGGGATCGTTCCAGATGTAGACCATCAACCTCGCCTTTTACTGCCTGCAATGACATCGCTCCGAACGCGCCGGCGCCGGAACTCTCTAAGATTACCCGCATTCGGCGTCGCTGCCGGACGGCACGGAGAGAGCGGACGCCAGCGGCAAATCTCCCCAGAGCGTCCCTAGTGTTGGGCAGGGCGCCAGACTACGATTCAAGGGCAGACCTCCCGCGGCATGCCCGTGTGCGCGGCGCAGGTTGACACCGCCGACGGCGAAAAAATAGTCGGCCACGTATTCGGCGGCCAGCAGGACTACGTGGCAGCGCAACTGGCAGGTACCTCCGGCCTCGGTGGCGTCGGCGGGGACCTGATCCGCAAGGCCCTGCCCATCCTGGCGCCGATCGTCATGTCCTACCTTGCCAAAAGATCTTCGGCCAGGGCGGGCAAGGCGCCGGCGGGGCAGGGCAGGCCGGCGGAGTTGGCGGCGGGCAGGCTGGCGGCATCGACCTCGGCAGCATTCTGGGCGGAATCCTCGGCGCAGGTGCCGGGGCCGGTGCCGGTGCTGGTGCTGGTGCTGGTGGAAATGCCGGAGCCGGCCAGCAGGGTTCGGTGTTGGACAGTATGCTGGGCAGTCTGGCGGGCAGTTCGGTGGCGGGACGGGGGCAGGCGCACCGGTAGACTCACCGGCCGCCTCGCCGGTTAGCCAGGGCCCGGACGGGGCTCAGCAGCCCGGACTTCAGCGCCCGCCCGGGCAGCGCTCAGTCCAGCCCGATGAGGCCATCCAGATTGATCTGCCCGAAGGGAACCTGCACAGCGGGAACCCGACAAGGATGGCGGCCTGGGCAAACTGCTCGGCTGTCTGTTCGGTAAGAAGTAAGGGCTAGGGCTGGACGCTGGCCGTGCCGGTCGGGCGCTGGCCCGGCCGGCGGCGGTACAGCCAGACGAGCCCCAAGATGGGCAGCAGCAAAGGAATAAATGCATATCCGCGGCCGAAAAGCGACCAGACTGTTTCGTGCGGGAAGGCGACCGGATCGACGACACTCAGCGCCCCCACCACGATGACTCCCACGAGTTCCACCAGCACCGCGACCAGCGAAACCTGGAACGAGGTGCGGCCGGCCTTGGCCAGGGAAACGGTGGCCACAAGATAGACAACCGCCGCGAAGGCGGACAGCAGGTACGCCAGTGGAGCGTCGGAAAACTTGGTCAGGATCTGGTAGCCGGCCCGGGCGGTGGCTGAGATGGCGAACACCGCGTAGAAGGCAATCAGGAGCCTGCCCGGCCCGGTGTTGCGCGTGTCCTTCGAGGAGACGGATGAGTTGTCCGGAGACGTTTCGGGACGAGGGGCTTTCACGTTGCGGGCTTCTTCCATTTCAGTACCAGATCTGGTTCATTCGGGCGGCCATCACCAGGGCGGTGACACCGACGGCTGCGAGGACAAAGTTGCTCCAGCGGGTCCGTTCAAGGATGGACCAGTAGACTGCGGCCGGCGGCAGGAGCATTGCCGTAGCCAGGTAGCCCCAGAACTCCCAGGCTTCTCCCGCGATCGGCTCGCCGGCGATGACCCGCACAATGGAACCCACCAAGTAGACGATGAGTGCCAGTTCGACGGCGGCCACCGACAGGATGGTGATGTCGTTGGGAGCCTTCCTGAGGATGCCGGCAACCAGGCAAATTCCACTTGAGAGCAGGCCGACCACAAGAATGAGGTAAAAAAAAGCATCCATGCCTAGACGTCCCCGGCGGCGGGTAGTGCCGTCCCAGTGTTGCCGGGCGCGAACACCAGCACCGGCTTGGCGAAGGTGCCCACATCAGCCAAGAGCGCCACCAGGTTGCCGTCCGGCGCAAACGCCGCAGCAGGATGTTCCACGGTGGCCGCCGCTGGGCTGCCCGTGGCCGCGCCCGCAGCGATTCGACGGCCAAACGAAATCTCGGTGGTTTCCTCGGCCGTGAGTTCACGGTTTGGCATCAGTGCCCGCGCGGCCTGGGACATTTCCAGGACCTCAAGCTCTTCGGCCAACTGCTCGAGAGTCCGGGCCTGGTCCAGGGAATAAGGACCCACGTGGGTGCGCCGGAGTGCCGTCAGGTGTCCACCCACCCCCAGCCCGTCGCCGAGGTCGCGGGCCAGGGCCCGGATATACGTCCCGGAGGAACACTCCACCGTGACGTCGAGGTCTAGAACATCGCTGCCGTGCCCGCGCCTGATCGCATGCACTTCAAAGCGGTGGATGGTGACAGGGCGGGCCGCGAGCTTCACTTCTTCACCGGAGCGGACCCGGGCATAGGCGCGTTCACCGTTGACCTTGATGGCGCTTACGCTGCTGGGCACCTGCTGGATCTCACCCGTCAGGGCAGCGACGCCGTCGTGGATTGCTCCGTCCGCGACGGCGGCGGCGCTGACGGCGGCAATTACGTCGCCTTCGGCGTCGTCCGTGATGGTGGACTCGCCCAAGCGGATGGTGGCCGTATACGTTTTGGAGGTGCCCACGATGTAGGTGAGCAGGCGCGTGGCCTTGTTGATGCCAACCACCAAGACACCTGTTGCCATGGGGTCGAGGGTTCCGGCATGCCCCACTTTCCGGGTTCCGGCGATGCGCCGCATCCGACCAACCACATCGTGGCTGGTCCATCCCTGCGGTTTGTCCACTATCACCAGTCCAGAAAGCACGCTCCCCAGTATATCGGCGCCGACGCCGGGACCAGCCCAGGTGCGTGGGCGGCGGTTAGGATGGCATGCATGCCTGAGCTTGCCGCGCACGTGCCCGACGTCCCCGTCAACCAGATCCGCGAAATCACCGAGGCTGCCTGGTGTACTCCTGGCGCCATTATCCTCAGCATCGGCGAACCCGCTTTCCCGCTGCCCCGCCACGTCCTGGACGCCGGCATGGCCTGCCTGGACCGGGACGAGACCAACTACACACCCAACGCCGGTATCCCGGCGCTTCGCGAGGCCTTTGCAGCCCGGTTCCGTGAACGCGCCGGACTGGACCAGGACAGCATTGGCGCCGACCGCGTCTACGTGGTGGACGGCGCCCAGCAGGGATTGCACTTTGCCATGAGCCTCCTGCTCTCCCCGGGTGATGAGGTGCTGATCCCGAATCCGGGCTATCCCACCTTCGCCATGACCAGTCGGCTCCTGAGCGCCGTGCCGGTGGGCTACCCGCTCTATCCGGACCAGGACTTCCAGCCCCGGATCCAGGACATCGAGGCGCTCATCACGGACCGGACCCGCGTGCTGATCCTGAACTCGCCCTCCAACCCGCTGGGCGCCGTCCTGGGTGAGAACCTGACCCGGGAACTGGTGGATCTGGCCCGCCGGCACGACCTCTGGATCATTTCCGACGAATGCTACGAGGCGTTCACATACGATGTGCCGCACGTCAGCCCGGCACGCTTCGACAGCAATGTCCCCGGCGAGGCACGCGTCTTCACCTCCCTGACCTTGTCCAAGACGTATGGCTTGACCGGCCTGAGGATCGGCGCGCTGGTCTGCCCGCCGGGCTTGGAGCGGACCATGAACAACGTCATGGAAGCGATCGTCTCCTGCGTGGCCTCGCCCTCGCAGTATGCGGCCCTCGCGGCCCTGACCGGTCCGCAGGACTACGTCCGGGAGGCGCATGAACACTATCGGGCCAACAGGGACGCGGCTGCCGCTGTCCTGGCAGCCAAAGGTATTCCATTTTTGAGTGCTCAAGGTGCGTTTTATCTCTGGGCCGATGTGTCCCACGCCAGCGACGGCGACGTACGGGCCTGGACCCGCAGGTTCCTGGCTGACTCCGGCGTGGCGCTGGCGCCGGGCACGGCCTTCGGCTCCATCGGGGAGGGCTGGGTGCGGATTGCGCTGTGTGGTAGCCGGCCGGAGCTCGTCGAAGGCATCGGCTGTTTGCCGCAGCGAAATTAGAACCCGCTTTTAGACTCGGCCCGCCAGCGCCGAATCGAGCCAGGACCGCAGGGCCTCGGCTGGTGCTGCCCCTGCCTGCTTGGCCAGCACCTTGCCGCCATCCATGACCATCAAGGTGGGAATGGCCTGTACATCGAACCGGCCGGAAAGCCGCGGTGCCCGGTCAACATCAATCTTGACGAGCTTGATCGCTCCGGCCCGTACGGTCGCCAGCTTGTCCAGGACCGGACTGACCATCCGGCAGGGCCCACACCAGGCCGCCCAGAAATCAACCAGCACAGGTACTGGGGATTGCTCGGCGACGGCGGCGAAGTCGTCGTCCCCGGCAGCCGTGATCCACGGCAGCCCCAGCTTGCAGTTTCCGCAGCGGGGACGGCCGGTAGCCGCTGCCGGGACGCGGTTGGTCTTGCCGCAGCTTGGGCATTTAATCAGGGCGGGTTCCACGGGTGCCTCCGGGGTCAGTATGCTGTGCGTTCCGTATAGGTGCGCCACGCGTCGAACGGGGCGTCCGACGTCGGAATTGCCTCGTGTGCCACCGGCAGCAGCTCAGGTCTGGTGCCGTTGAAGTACTCATAAAACACGGCGTCGTCGAAACCGGCAGCAGCGGCGCCATGGCGGTCTGCTGCGAAGTAGACGCGGGAAATCCTCGCCCACAACGCGGCCGACAGGCAGAGCGGGCACGGCTCACAGCTGGTAAAGAGCACGGCGCCGCTCAGGTCGAAGTTTGAGGTGGCGGCGGCCGCTGCCCGGATGGCCACCACTTCTGCATGGGCGGTTGGATCGTTGTCCCGGGTGACCCGGTTTGTCCCTGCGTGGACGCGGCCATCCGGGGTCACCACCAGCGCGCCGAAAGGACCACCTCCGTCTGCAACATTGCGGATGGCCAGCTCAACGGCCTGTTCCAGGTAACGGGTGGCATCGTTACTATTGCGCGCCTGAGTCATAGCTAGATCCTAGCCATGACTCGCGGAGTGCGGCGTCAAAATAGGGGGGTCAGAAAAGGAATTTCCATCGACGGTGCGCATCCAGAGGACTAGTCTGGCGCCCGGGGGTTGTATGAATCCATTATTACTTTGGTCTCATTGCCCAACCCGTCCGCGGGGTGGTGCACCTCAATTCCGGAGGACGCAATGAAGAAGAAGTTTCCCATCGTCGCGTGCCTGGCCGCAGCGGCGTTAGTCATTCCTATCGGGCCGGCCGCGGCGGGCTCTTCAGCACCAGAACCTGAGATCCTCGCCTCCGGGCTGCTTTCGCCTCTGAGCCTGGCCGTCAGCAGGGATGACACCGTTCTGGTCACCCAGAACTTTGCGGGCCGATTGGACCGCGTGGAGAACGATGGCCAACTGGCCAACGTTTACACGAAGGCCAACTGGGACATTTCGGGCGTAGAAACGCGACGCGGGACTACGTATTTCGTGGAGAGCGTGGGCGCCGGCGGCGGTAATCCTGGTGCGCTGGAGGGCTATCTGAAGTCCATCGACAAGTCCGGAAACGTACATACCATTGCGGATTTCGCCGCCTATGAACGCACCCACAACCCCGATGGCGGCCAGGAGTATGGCTTTGGTTCGGACGTTCCGGCCGACTGCCTGCAGCAGTGGCCCGCCTTCCCGCCGGCCCGGTACACGGGACTCGTCGATTCGCATCCCTATGCCACAGCGGTCAACGGCTCGGATGTCTATGTTGCTGACGCCGGTATGAATGCCATCCTCAAGGTCGACACGGAAAGCGGTGACATCTCGACGGTCGCTGTCCTGCCGCCACAGCCTGCGGTGATTCCTGCCGGTACCAAAATCCCGACAGACATGGCCGGTGGAACCGTGGAGGTCCCTGCCTGCGTGGTGGGCCTTGAGTACGCCTTTGAACCCGTTCCCACCGATGTGGAGTTTGGCCCTGACGGCTGGCTGTACGTCTCAACGCTTCCCGGCGGCCCCGAGGATCCGTCCCTCGGCGCCCGCGGCGCGATTTTCCGCGTAAATCCATGGACCGGACAGACACTGCTGTGGGCGGAGGACATCCTGAGCCCCACCGGCATCGCGGTATCCGAGAGCGGGGACGTCTATGCAGCGTCGATGTTCGGCAACGAGATTGTCAAAATCGATGCTTGGACCCGTGAGCAGTCGCAGTTCCTGGCCGTAGACGGTCCGGCTGCCGTGGAGCTGAGGGGCGACACCCTCTACGCCACGGCGGGCTTCAGCTTCACAAGCCCCGCCCCGGCTGGAACGGTCCTGAAGGTCAGCATCCGCTAGGTCCTGCGGGCCGCAAGCCCGGCAGACCAAGGAAGCCCGGACCGCAAGTGCGGTCCGGGCTTTCCCACTGCTGAAGGCCAACGTTTGCAGAAGGCCAGTGCTCAGACGGTTACTTGTTGGCGTCTTCGTCGAGGTCTTCGTCGTCGCTGAGGTCGATGTCCTCTTCGTCGAAGTCGTCCTCGTCGATCTCCACATCGGCTGGGACGTCGCTCTTGTACGGGTCAACGTCGCCAGCGTGCTTGGCATTCTCAGCCAGCGCGGCCACCTCAGCGTCGCGCTTCTTGGCTGCCCGGAGAAGTTCCTCGAGGTTTGACGCGGTAACCGGGATCTGGTCTGCCACAAACTCCAGCGTCGGCGTCAGGCGGACGGTAACGTTGCGCCCCACCTCCTGGCGGAGCACACCCTTGGCCTTCTCCAGTCCCTTGGCGGCCTCCGCCTGGACAGTCTGGTCTCCGAGTACGGTGTAGTAGATCGTGGCGTGCTGCAGATCATTGGTCACGCGGGCATCCGTAACAGTGATGCCCTCCAGCCGAGGGTCCTTAACCTTCCGGCCAAGAGCCTCTGCAACAACAACCTTGATCCGCTGCGCCAATTTGGCAGCCCGTGCGGGATCAGCCATTTCCACTCCTAAATATTTGGGATGTACGACGGCGGCGCGGCAGTTGGGCAGTTAATGAGCCCCTGAGGTGCCACGCGCCTCTGGTGAGTTTACGACGATGCCGGAGAGTTTTGGGGGCGCCCGGGAGTGGCATCGGGCCTACCGGAGCTGGGCGGCACAGGATCGCAGATCCCGTGCCGCCCAGCGTAGGGGCGGGGCGCCCCCAAAACTCGGAGGCTCCACACAAAGCGAAGCAACGAACCTTAGGCGCGCGGCTTCTCGCGCATCTCGAAGGTCTCGATGATGTCGCCTTCGGTGATGTCGTTGAACGAACCAAGACCGATACCACACTCGAAGTCCGTGCGGACCTCAGTGGCGTCGTCCTTGAAGCGCTTGAGCGTCTCAACGGTGAGGTTGTCACCGATGATCTTGCCGTCGCGGCTGATGCGGGCCTTCGTGTTGCGTCGGATGATGCCCGAGCGGACGATGGAGCCTGCAATGTTGCCGAACTTGGAGGAACGGAACACTTCGCGGACCTCGGCGGTGCCCAGCTGGACCTCTTCGTACTCCGGCTTGAGCATGCCCTTGAGGGCCATCTCGATGTCATCAATTGCTGCGTAGATGACGGAGTAGAAGCGCATGTCCACGCCTTCGCGGTCTGCCAGTTCGGCAACCCGCTCGGCAGGCTTGACGTTGAAGCCGATGATGACGGCGCTGTCGACCGTCGCCAGGTTGACGTCGTTCTGCGTGATGGCACCAACGCCGCGGTGGATGACGCGCAGCTGCACGCCATCGCCCACGTCGATCTTGATCAGCGCGTCTTCGAGGGCTTCCACGGCACCGGACACGTCACCCTTGAGGATGAGGTTGAGGGTGTCGATCTTGCCATCGGCCACGGCCTGGTCGAAGTCTTCCAGGCTGATGCGCTTGCGGCGCTTGGCCAGGGCGGCGTTGCGGTCGGCTGCTTCACGCTTCTCGGCGATCTGGCGGGCGGTGCGCTCGTCACCGGTCACGAAGAAGGTGTCACCGGCGCGCGGCACGTTGGACAGACCCAGAACCTGCACGGGGCGGGACGGGCCGGCCTCGGTCAGTGCGCTGCCGTCGTCATCGAACATGGCGCGGACGCGGCCGTGGGCCGTACCGGCCACGATCGTGTCACCGACCCGCAGCGAACCGGACTGCACCAGGACGGTGGCCACGGAACCGCGGCCCTTATCCAGGTTGGCTTCGATCGCGATACCGCGGGCGTCCTTGTTCGGGTTGGCGCGCATGTCCAGGGCGGCGTCTGCGGTGAGCAGGACGGCCTCGAGCAGCTCGTCAATGTTGAGGTTCTGGCGGGCAGAGACCTCCACGAACATGGTGTCGCCACCGTATTCTTCGGGAACCAGGCCGTACTCGGTCAGCTGGCCGCGGACCTTGTCCGGGTTGGCGCCTTCCTTGTCGATCTTATTTACGGCCACCACGATCGGCACATTTGCTGCCTGCGCGTGGTTAAGGGCCTCAACGGTCTGCGGCATAACGCCGTCGTCCGCTGCGACCACCAGGATGGCGATGTCGGTGACCTTCGCGCCACGGGCACGCATGGCGGTGAACGCCTCGTGGCCCGGAGTATCGATGAAGGTGATCTTGCGGTCCTGGCCTTCGTGGGTGTGCGTGACCTGGTAAGCACCGATGTGCTGCGTGATGCCGCCGTGCTCGCCCGCCATGACGTCGGACTTGCGGATGGCATCGAGCAGGCGTGTCTTACCGTGGTCGACGTGGCCCATGACGGTGACAACCGGAGGACGTGCCTCGAGGTCTTCGTCGCCTTCGGCTTCGAGTTCTGCTTCGAAGTCGATGTCGAAGGTGGAGAGCAGCTCGCGCTCCTCGTCCTCCGGCGACACGACCTGGAGCTTGTAGCCAAGCTCCTCGCCGAGCAGTGCGAAGGTTTCCTCATCCAGTGACTGGGTGGCTGTGGCCATTTCGCCCAGGTGGAACAGGACGGTGACCAGTGCTGCGGGGTTGGCCTCGATCTTGTCGGCAAAGTCCGTGATGGACGAACCGCGGCGGAGCCGCACTACAGTGTTGCCGTCGCCGCGAGGTACGCTCACGCCACCCAGCGACGGGGCACTCATCTGCTCAAGTTCCTGGCGCTTGGCGCGCTTCGACTTGCGCTGCTTGCCACGGCCTGCGCCGCCCTTACCGAAGGCACCCTGGGTGCCACCGCGACCGCGGCCACCCTTGCCGAAACCGCCGCCGGCCGGAGCACCGCCACCGGCACCGGGAGCGCCGCCTGTACCTGGAGCGCCACCCGGACGTCCGGGTCCACGGGCTCCGCCACCGGGACGTCCAGCACCAGCCGGTGCGGGACGCTCAGTGCGGTTGGGCATCATGCCCGGAGTCGGACGGTTTCCACCGGCACCAGCGGGACGTGGTGCACCCGGGCGGGGTCCACCTGCACCGGCAGCGGGACGGGGCCCACCTGCACCAGCTGCGGGACGCGGACCACCGGGACGGGGGCCACCTGCACCGGCTGCGGGACGCGGACCACCGGGACGGTCGCCGTCGGGACGGCTTCCACCGGCGCGGGGCATACCCTGCGAGGGAGCGAACGGGTTGTTACCCGGACGCGGGGCACGTTCTCCGTCGCCACCGCGACCTCGGGGCATGCCCTGGGACGTGGCGAACGGGTTGTTACCCGGACGGGGACCGCCGGGACGCGGTGCAGAGCCACCCTGCGTTGATCCGCCCGAGCGGGACGGCGCAGCCGGGGTTTCAGCCCTGGGTGCCGGACGGGCACCCGGCTTGGCGCCGGTGGACGGGGCACTTGCGGCCGGAGCTGAAGCAGCAGGCGCTGCGGCTGCCGGGGCTGCGGCGGCGGGAGCTGCGGGTGCAGCCGGAGCTGGCGCAGCAGGCGCTGCCGGAGCTGCGGCACCGGCCGCTGCCGCGGCTGGTGCTGCCGGCGCCTTGGGGGCTGCCGGACCCGGGGCAGGTGCTTGCGGACGTGATTCTGCCGACGGGGCAGCCGTCTTGGGCGCGGCTGCCGGAGCTGCGGCCTTCGCCGCGGCGTCGGGGTAGGCGTTGCGGAGTTTCCGCACCACCGGGGCCTCAATGGTGGAAGAGGCAGAGCGAACGAATTCGCCCAGTTCCTGCAGTTTTGTCACTGCATCTTTGGAAGTAATACCGAGCTCTTTAGCGAGCTCATGTACGCGGACCTTGGCCACATTTCTCCTGTCTCGGTCCGCACCGAGCCAGGCACGAACCGTCTACTTCTTACTGCGGGCCCCAGCCGCGGTTGCAGCTGAAGGGCCCATTGCAGAGCGCAACAAAGTTGTCATCGTTGCGCACTCATCGCTGGGAACTCATCGGGTTTCCATCAGTTTTCTGACCCGCTTTCAGGTTGGACGGTTGTTGCCGCAGCTACCGGAGGCATCTGCAGCGGGCCGGCGGCCTGCTCACCTGCCAGGATCCAGCGTTCGACGGCGGTGGCCCCGGTTGCGCCGTGGAGGGCCCTTCCGAATGCTCGCCGTTTGACCGCAAGGGCCAGGCACGTTTCGCTGGGATGCAGCCATGCACCCCTGCCAGCCATCCGGCGTCGTTCGTCTACCAGCACTGCGGTGGAACCGCTGCCTTCGGCGACGAGCCGGAGTAACTCTGACCGCGAAGCCTTTTTCCGGCATCCGATGCAGGTACGCTGCGGTTGATTCTCGCTGTGCTGATTGGCGCTGTGAAGCACTTCTGCCACGGTGAGCATCTTCCTGACGTTCAAGACTGCCGGCCTCAAGGCCCCCAACCGCAAGTAAGCGGAGCGGGAACACTCGGGGCACACGAATACCGGCCGTTAGGCGCGGTCAAGGTCTATTCTAGCCCCTCGGGGCCGTTCTACCCGAAACCGGTGCGTCGACCCAAGGTATGGGGCCGTTGGCCGACGCGCCGGACACGGCTCAGCTTCGCGGCGCGGCGGCGTCCGAGACGATATCGATGCGCCATCCGGTGAGCTTGGCAGCCAGACGGGCGTTCTGGCCTTCCTTGCCGATGGCCAGGGACAGCTGGTAGTCCGGAACCACCACACGGGCGGAGCGGGTGGCTTCGTCGATGACCGTGACGGAATTCACGCGCGACGGCGACAGTGCGCTGGCGATGAACGTTGCCGGATCCTCACTGAAGTCCACGATATCGATCTTCTCGTCGTTCAGTTCCGTCATGACGGCGCGGACGCGTGAACCCATTTCGCCGATGCAGGCACCCTTGGCGTTGATGCCCGGAGTGTTGGCCTTCACAGCGATCTTGGTCCGGTGACCGGCCTCGCGGGCCAAAGCGACTATCTCGACCGAGCGGTCCGCAATCTCCGGGACCTCCAGCTCGAAGAGCTTCCGCACAAGGCCCGGGTGTGACCGGGACAGCGTGACGGACGGGCCCTTGGTGCCGCGGTGAACATCGATGACCAGGGCACGCAGCCGGTTGCCGTGGGTGTACTTCTCCCCCGGCACCTGTTCGGGCGGCGGCAGCAGGGCCTCGACGGTGCCAAGGTTGACCTGGATCATGTGCGGGTTGTTGCCCTGCTGGATCAGGCCGGCCACGAGTTCACCCTCACGGCCCTTGAACTCACCGAGGATGTTGTCGTCCTCGACGTCGCGCAGGCGCTGCAGGATGATCTGGCGGGCGGTGCTTGCAGCGATCCGGCCAAAACCTGAGGGCGTGTCCTCGAACTCGCCGATGGGGGCGCCGTCGTCGTCGATTTCCACGGCCCAGATGGTCACGTGGCCGCTCTTGCGGTCCAGCTCCGCCCGGGCCTTCTCAAAGGCGCCGGGCGACTTGTGGTAGGCCACCAGAAGCGCCTGCTCGATGGTGGGAATCAGAAGGTCCAGCGGGATTTCGCGCTCACGCTCCAGAAGTCTCAGCGCGCTCATGTCAATATCCATCAGGCCTCCTCAGAAGGTCCATTGTGTTCAGGTTCCAGACCAGCTTCTTCAAGGTGGCTGAATTCGATCTCGACTTTTCCGTTGCGGATCCTGTCGAAGGGAAGTTTCAGGGGCTCGCCCTGCTTGGGCTTCATGCCCTTCTTGACGGCGATCTCGGGGACGATTGTCACGCCGGATTCGTCCACTGACTGGACCCTGCCGGTGACGTTTTCGCCCTGGATGACGTTTATCTTGACCAGGCGGCCCTTGGCCCGGTGCCAGTGCCTCGATTCGGTCAGCGGACGCCCGACGCCCGGGGAGGACACTTCGAGGTCGTAGGGCCGTCCGTCGTCGGCAGGATCATTGTCCAGGACGTCCGAAAGGACTCTCGAGATATCCGCAATGACATCCAGATTCACGCCGCCGGTTTCCTCCTGCGGCAGGTCCACCACCACGTGGACCACCCGGTGCGAGCCCGGGACGATGGAGACATCCTCGAGGTAGAGCCGGTTGGCCTGGACCGAGGGTTCCAGGAGGGCCCTGAGCCGGGCGGCTTCAGGATTATAGGCGGGCGCAGCAACAGCGGTACCCGATCCGGTCGGGTCTGATGAAGCCGTGGCTTCTGCATTACTCACGATGCCGGCCGCCTTCCAATAGATGATGTTGTGACTACTAGAATAGCGATTTTCCGGCCGCAGTGGTGCACGGAGATGCCCCCAGCCGTGACAACATGGTCTGTTGTGAAAGACGACACTCAGGAAGCTGGCCACCGTGGACGCTATTTCCGGTACGCCGTTTTCACGCTGGCCGCACTCCTGGTGGTGAGCCTGGGATTTGTCCTGATCCCCCGCGAACCGGCTGCTCCCGCACCGCCGCCTTTTTCCGAGCAGGCAAGGGCTGCTGCGTTCTCCGACGCCGTGGATCTCAGGGCCGCGGGCAGTGACCTTGAGGGCCGGGCCGGCGGCATGTTGCCGGCAGCCGATTCCGTTGAAGTATCCGCTGCCGTAAGCCGCGCTGTGACTTTGCTGACTGTGCATGCCCGGGCCTTGATGCTGCCAGCCTATCCGTCCCTTAGCACCCCCGCCCTGGCGCCGTCTTCTGCGCCGGCCCCCCGGCCGTCCACTCCGGCGGACCTCGCCGCCGCCCTTCACTCAAGTGGTGTCCAACGGCTCAATGACGCGGAAACGACCGACGGCGGCATGGCCCGCCTGCTCGCCGGCGCCGGTATTGCCCAACTCTTGGCCGCAGGGGAGCTCGCGGCGGCCGCTGGTGTTGAGGTGGACGCTCCGGTCAGCACTCCCCTGCCCTCTGGCGCCCCGACGCCTCCCACAGGCTGTACCGCGACGGCGACGGCCGGCAGCGCTGGGACCGGCAGCTCGGGTTCCGGCAGCACCGGTGCTGACCTTGCCTCATCCTTCTCAGCTGTCCTCGAGGCCGAGCAGGAACTGGTGTACGCCTACCAGGCCGCACTAAACCGCCTTAACCCCGCGACAGTTGCGCCGGCGTCGGGCTTTCTCGCCGAGCATGAAGACCTCCGCCGCGAGGCAGCGGCCATGGGCGTTGCCCATTGCGCCGCCATGCGTCCCACGCCCGCCGGCTACGCGCTGGACGAAGCGTTCCTGGCAGACCCGGCACGCGCCCTGGGATCGCTGGAGGCTGGCACGCTTCCGGCCTACGGTGATCTCATTGCCCTGAGTGACGGGGCCGACCGGGCGTGGGCATTGTCGGCCCTTCAATCGGCAGTCCGCAGGACAACTCACTGGGGTGGCTCACCCGGCCCGGTTCCCGGTGCGGTCCTGGACGAATCACGGCTCCCGCTGCTACCGGAGTCGGCGCAGGCACCCGGTCCAGCGGCAACCAGTGCAGCTCAGTCCTGACCGGCGCCCGGGGCCTGTTAGCCCTGCCCGGCCACCATCTAGTGGCCAGTCACCGGCACTAGTGATTTGCTGGAGGAATGAACACTGCGGCCGCCCCCTCCTTCCATGAAGATGAACCCCACCACAACGACATTGCGCAGCGCCTGAATTGGCTCCGCGCCGGTGTTTTGGGTGCCAACGACGGCATCGTTTCCGTCGCCGCGATAGTAGTGGGCGTGGCCGGCGTCACCACCGAGTCTGGACCCATCCTGGTGGCCGGAACCGCCGGACTGGTGGGCGGTGCGATCTCCATGGCCCTGGGCGAATACGTGTCGGTCAGCAGCCAGAAGGACAGCCAGGAAGCCCTGATCGAAAAGGAACGCCGGGAACTGCAGGAGCAGCCAGAGGAAGAGCTGGAGGAACTCGCTGCGATCTACCAGGGCAAGGGCCTGAGCGCTGACACCGCCAGAACGGTGGCCAGGGAGCTGACAGCCCACGACGCACTCGGAGCACACCTGTCTGCTGAACTGCACATCGACGAGACCGATATTGTGAGCCCCTGGCATGCTGCCCTTGCTTCCGCAGTTGCCTTTGTGGTGGGCGCCATCCTGCCCATGCTCGCCATCCTGCTGCCACCGGAGGGCATCCGGGTTCCCCTCACCTTTGTGGCGGTGCTGGTTGCTCTCGCCGCCACCGGGGCGCTCGGCGCCTGGATCGGCGGCGGTTCGCAGTGGAGGGCGGGCGCCAGGGTGGTGGTGGGCGGAGCCATTGCCCTGATTGCTACGTTCTCCATCGGCAACCTGCTGGGTGCAAGCGGGATCGTGTGAGCCTTCCGGGCGCTGTGCCGATCCCGCCTGCCCTCAGCGTGCGGTACAGCCGCGACAGCACAGGACGGGCATGGCTTTCGTCGCTGCCCGGACTGATCCAAGGGCGGCTGGAGCATTGGGAGTTGGCTGTTGACCTGGCAGCAGGTGCATCGCCTTGGTGTGGCCACGGCGCCGTGGTGGTCCCCGTCCGCCTGTCGGACGGGACACCTGCGGCCCTCAAGGTCGCCTTTCCGCACGACGGGGCCAAGGCCGAACGCCACGCCCTGGCTTTGTGGGGCGGGGCCGGCGCCGTCCGTTTGTTGGAGTCCGACGGCGGAACGTGCGCCATGCTCCTCGAGCGGCTGGATCCGGGCTCCTCGCTTCAGGCTGTTCCGCTGGATGAGGCGGCGGCAGTCTGGGGCAGCCTCATGCGGCAGCTAAGCCTCGTACCCGATGAACGGCCAGCATGGCAGGAGTTCGACCATATCGCCGGACGCGCAGAACAGTGGAGCGATGACCTGCCCTCCGACTGGGAACAGCAGGGCAGGCCCTTCCCGCGGTGGCTGCTCGAAGCTGCCCTGGAAGTCTGCCAGACCCGCGGCGCCGTAGGCCGCCGCTCCGGCCGTGACGTCCTGGTGCACACGGATTTCCACTTTCTGAATATCCTGGCCCGGCCGCAGGCGAGCGGTGCACCGGGCGCAGTTGCACGGGGCGCCGTTGCACGGGGCGCAGCCGATCAAGGCGCCCGGGCCGGCGCCGACGGCATGAACTTCGTGGCCATCGACCCGCAACCCATGATCGGTGAACCCGAATTCGCGGTGGCACCGTTGTTGTGGAACCGCCTCGGCGATCTTCCGCGGAGCGATCCCGCCGCAGGGCTGCGCCAGCGCTGCAGGGACTTCAGCGCCGCCGCGGGCCTTGACGCTGAGGCTGCACGCCAGTGGGCGGTGCTCCGGGAAGTGGAAAACGCCCTCTGGTACGCGTCCCGGCCAGGCCATCAAGGTGATCTGGCGAGGTCGCTCTGGGTGGCCAGCACGCTAGCCGGCCGGACCCTCAAAGGCCTCCCCGCCGTCCATTACCTGCCCGAACCGGGGCAGGCGGACCGCTGACGGAAGCTTTCCGTGGCGGGTCGGGCTGGGAACCTGATCAGGGGGCCGGACCGCTGCAAAAAGCAGAGCTGACCGCCTCCACTACAGTGCCAATATCGTCCGTGTCAGTGCTCCAGTTACCTGCATGGTACGCCCGGCCTGCCGGGGCCGCGAGGGTTCGCCCTACCCCCTGTCAGGCGAAGTTTTCCTGCCAGACATCGAAGCCGAGCTTCATGATGAGGGCGCCCACCACCAGCAGGAAAACGATCCGAATAAACCCGCTCCCCTGCTTCACGGCGGTCCTCGCGCCAAGGTAGCCACCTGCCATGTTGGACAGGCCCAGCACCAGGCCCACGCCCCACAGGAGTGAGCCGTGGGGCAGGAAGAACAGCAGGGCCCCTCCGTTGGTGGCCATGTTCACGATCTTGGCCTTGGCGCTGGCTTCGAGGAAGGCGTACCCCATGGCCGAGACGAGCGCGATGATGAGGAACGAGCCGGTGCCCGGGCCGATCAGGCCGTCATAAAAACCGATCACCGCGCCGATCAGACACGCCACGACGTAGTGGGTGCGGCCGTCATGGCGCAACAGGGTTACGTCACCGACGTCGGGTTTGAGTGCGGTGAAAAGTGCGACGGCGACCAGCGCGGCCACGATGATCGGCTTGAACACACTCGCCGGGAGGGTAGCCGCCAGCACAGCGCCGCCGAAGCTGCCGGCCAGGGCGATCACCGCCATGGGGATGGCTGTCCGAAGGTCCGGTTTAACCCGCCCGTAGTAGGTCACCGCACTTGTGGTGGTGCCGAGAATCGACCCCATCTTGTTGGTGGCCAGCGCCTGGACTGGAGTGATTCCGGGGACCAGCAGAAGGGCGGGCAACTGGAGCAGGCCGCCGCCGCCCACCACAGCGTCCACCCAGCCAGCGGCGAATCCAGCCACCACGAGCAGGATGATCGTGGTGAGCTGGAT
Organism: Arthrobacter sp. UYEF21; assembly: GCF_040546085.1. Taxonomy (NCBI): domain Bacteria; kingdom Bacillati; phylum Actinomycetota; class Actinomycetes; order Micrococcales; family Micrococcaceae; genus Arthrobacter; species Arthrobacter sp. UYEF21. The sequence continues at coordinate 86,838 of NZ_JBEPNF010000015.1, read as the reverse complement.
CGACTCGAACCCGGAAACCATTACCGAGAAAGGCGCAGCATCAGCTGCGGACTGAAGTGACCACGTAGTCAACGGCCTTGTCCACGGCTACGTTCTCCGCTTCGCCGCTGCGGCGGTCCTTGATCTCGACGACGCCGTCCACCAGTCCGCGGCCGACGGCCAGGATGGTGGGGACGCCTACCAGTTCGGCGTCACCGAACTTGACGCCCGGGGACACCTTGGGGCGGTCATCGTAAATAACGTCGAGCCCGGCGGCTTCGAGTTCGAGGGCGAGCTTCTCTGCGGCCGCGAAGATTTCCTCGCCACGGCCCACAGCCACCACGTGGACATCGGCGGGGGCGACAGCGCGCGGCCAGACCAGGCCCTTGTCATCGTGGTTGGATTCAGCCAGGGCAGCAACAGCGCGCGTGACACCAACACCGTAGGAACCCATGGTGACCACCACCTGCTTGCCATTCTGGTCCAGGACCTTCAGGTCGAGGGCTGCGGCGTACTTGCGTCCCAGCTGGAAGATGTGGCCCATTTCGATTCCACGCGCGGTTTCCAGGGGACCGGAGCCGTCCGGGGCGGGATCGCCCGCGCGCACCTCGGTAGCCTCAATAACGCCGTCCCAGCCGAAGTCGCGCCCGGCCACGAGGCCGAAGACGTGCTTACCGGCTTCGTTGGCCCCGGTGATCCAGGTGGACCCGCTGACAACACGGGGATCGACAAGGTACAAAAGCTTGGCCAAACCTTCGGTGCCCAGCAGTGGCGCGCCCAGGGACAAGCCAGGCCCAAGGTAACCCTTGACGATAAGGGGCTGCTTCTTGAGGTCCTCTTCGTTAGCAGCTTCCAGTCCGATCTCGCCTCCGATGGGCAGGAAGGAACCGATGTTGGCTTCTACGCGCTTCAGGTCCACACCGCGGTCTCCCGGCACACCGATGACCACAATCTGGCGCTCACCGGTGGGCAGGGTGACGGCGAGGACCACGTTCTTGAGAGTGTCAGCACCAGTCCAGGCGCCGCCGTCGGCCTCTGCCCGCGGAGCGAGCTGGTTGGCGGCCGCCACAAGCGTCTCAATGGTGGGCGTGTCCGGGGTATCCAGGACCTCTGCGGCGGGCGCGCCGCTGAAGTCGATGTCCGCGGGAACCACCGTGGTGACAGCCTCGACGTTGGCGGCATAGCCACCGGCCGAGCGCACAAAGGTGTCTTCGCCAACCTCAGTGGGGTGCAGGAACTCTTCGCTCTTGGAGCCGCCCATCGCGCCGGCGGTGGCGGTTACCGGAACAACTTCCAGGCCCAGGCGCGCAAAAATCTTCAGGTAAGCGCCCCGGTGGGCGGCGTAACTGGCGTCCATGCCGGCGTCGTCAACGTCAAAGGAGTAGGAATCCTTCATGATGAATTCGCGGCCGCGCAGCAGGCCAGCGCGCGGGCGTGCCTCATCGCGGTACTTGTTCTGGATCTGGTAAATGCTCAGCGGCAGGTCCTTGTACGAGGAGTACAGGTCCTTGACCAGCAGGGTGAACATTTCCTCGTGCGTGGGCGCCAGCAGGTAGTCGTTGCCCTTCCGGTCCTTGAGGCGGAAGATACCCTCGCCGTATTCCGTCCAGCGGTTGGTGGCCTCGTAGGGTTCCTTGGGCAGGAGCGCCGGGAAGTGGACTTCCTGGGCGCCAATGGCCGTCATTTCCTCGCGGATGACCTGCTCCACCTTGCGCAGGACGCTGAGCCCGAGCGGCAGCCACGTATAGATGCCGGGCGCCGCACGCCGGATGTAGCCGGCCCGGACCAGGAGCCGGTGGCTGGCCACCTCGGCATCGGCGGGATCTTCACGCAGGGTGCGCAGGAAAAGCTGGGACATTCTTGTGACCACGGGTCGGTATCCGTTTCTGGGGGAATGGCTGCTCAAAAAGCAGAGCCGGGCAATTCGTCTGGGTACTAATCTACCGGCAATCCAGACCGCAACCGGAGGCGGAACGTGGTGCAGGGGCCACAGAGGGCCGATGACCTACGGTGCGGCAGGACCGGGGCGGACGCAATAGAGCCACGCCTGGCGGCCCAAGCCCCTGGCCGTAAACGGCTGGTCGTTGCATCCGGGAGTGGCTCCACGGCCGTTGACGCCTGGGTACTGGTGAGGACTGGTACGACAGCCCACCCACTCCAGCGCAGCCAGGTCGAACCTAAGTGAGAGCGGACACGATGACAAGGGTTTCTCCATTCGAAGTTTATTGACGGCCCCTCCCCGCGGGTTTAGCTTTAATTCATCATCTGATGAATTAAAGTAATTACCGGCATTCGGAGGCATTAATGTCCCACGTTGCAGCAACAGCGCCGGGCCTGGAACCAGTCCAGGCAGTGGCCGCCAAGTCCCTCCGCGTCACGCGAGGAAAGCTTCCCGTCCTGCTCGGCCTGGACTTTGGCATCCCGGCGGCCCGGATCACCGGACTGCTGGGCCCGTCCGGCAGCGGCAAGACCACCCTCATGCGGGCCATCATGGGCGTCCAGGCGCTCACTTCAGGGTCCGTCCAGGTTCTGGGGCTTCCCGCCGGGCATCCTGACCTGCGGCACCGGGTGGGTTATGTAACGCAGTCCCCCAGCGTGTACCCCGACCTGACCGTGGAAGCCAACGTCCGCTACTTCGGGGCCATGCACCGCAAAGGCCGCGCCCAGGCAGCGGAGGCAATCGCCGCCGTCGGGCTTGAACCGCAGGCCCGGCAGAAGACCGCAGACCTCTCCGGCGGACAGCTCAGCCGGGTATCGCTGGCCTGCGCCCTGGTGGCCCAGCCAAGCCTGCTGGTGCTCGATGAGCCAACAGTGGGCCTTGATCCGGTCCTCCGCGCCGATTTGTGGGACCGGTTCAGGTCCATGGCCGAGTCCGGGACAACCCTGCTGGTCTCCAGTCATGTGATGGAGGAAGCAAGCCACTGCCATTCGCTCCTACTACTGCGGGAGGGGAAGCTCCTGGCGCAGCTGACGCCGGCCGAATTGAGCGTGCGCGGGCGCAGCGCCGATCTGGAAGAGGCCTTCCTGCACATGATCCAGGATGCTGGTGAAGCGCCGGCGGGCCCTCCTGGAAGGCATGCCGGTTCACGAGAAGGGCCAACCGGTGCCCCCGGAAGACCGAGTGGTTCACCAGAACAGCCGCGCGCCGCCACCGAACAGCCTGGCACCTCCACTGAACGGATCGTGCGATCATGAACCTGATGATGATGCTGGCCACCAACCGTCGGGTCCTGGACCAGCTCCGGCACGACCGCCGAAGCATCGCGCTGATCCTGGTGGTTCCTGCCCTGCTGCTGACAGCGGTGTACTTCCTCTACGAGAATGAGACGCTGCCGCCCGGAGTTCCCAGGACGTTCGATCGTGTGGGCCTGATGATGCTGGCGATCTTCCCGTTTGTGGTGATGTTCCTGGTCACCTCAATCACGATGCTGCGCGAACGTACCTCCGGCACCCTGGAGCGGCTGTTGACCACCCCCATCCACAAGGCGGACCTGCTGTTCGGCTACGGGCTGGCGTTCTCCATCATGGCGGCCCTGCAGTCGCTGGTGGCCACGGCGGTTGCGTATTGGGTTTTCGGCCTGGACATCCAAGGCAGCCCGGGATTGGTGGTGATGATTGCCGTTATCAACGCGGTTTTGGGCGTGGCCCTGGGCCTGCTCTGTTCGGCGTTCGCGAGGACCGAATTCCAGGCCGTGCAGTTCATGCCGGTGGTAGTGGTGCCCCAGATTCTGCTGTGTGGCCTCTTTGTGGCCCGCGAGAGGATGAATGAGGTCCTGGAGGCAATCTCGAATGTCCTGCCGTTGACGTTCTCGGTGGATGCGCTGCAGGAGATCGCTACTAACACGGAGCCCACTGAACAGCTGTGGATGGACGCGGGAATCATCGCGGCGATAGTCCTGCTGGTCCTGGTGCTCGCGTCATTGACGCTTCGGCGGCGGAGCGCGTGAACGGCCGGCCAGAACAGGTCGGCGGGCAGCCTGCGCTTGGGAGCGGCCGGCCAGAACAGGTCGGCGGGCAGCCCGCGCTTGTGAACGGGCAGCCCGCGAGTGGGAGCGCACCGGCGCGGCGGGGCAACGGACCTGCCGATCCAGGCAGCGCAACTGGCCCCGGCAGACGGGGCCGGCGCGGCGGGGCAACGGAGTCGCGGGCACAGATTCTGGACACAGCTCAGCGGCTTTTCGCTGAGCACGGGTTTGAAGGGACCAGCCTCCGCCAGATCGCTCGGGATGCCGGGGTTGATCCCGCCATGGTCCATCATTTCTTCAGGGGCAAGGACGAGCTGTTTGCGCTGAGCGTGGCACTGCCGGCCGACCCGGACGAGGTCCTGGCGGGCGTTAACGGCCATCCTCCGGAACAGCGGGCTGAGGCGATTGTCCGGGCGGTGCTTCGGCTGTGGGAGAGCCCGGCGCAGCACAGCCTGGTGGCGTTCCTGCGCGGAACCATTGGTTCGAAGGCCAAAACCATGCTGCTAAGGGAACTGGTGCAGCGCGCCATCCTCAGCCGGGTCATGGCAGGAGTACCAGGGCCGCCCGGGGAGGTAGCCATGCGCGGCAACCTCGTGGCTACCCAGATGGTGGGTGTCATGCTGGTCCGGTATGTCATGCGGCTCGAACCACTCGCGTCCGCATCCCCCGACGACGTTGTCCGGCTCGTGGCCCCGAACGTCCAGCACTACCTGACAGGCGAGCTGACAGAGCAGGCCTGACGGGGTGAACTGCCAGGGCCAATCGGATAGCGCCGGGCCCCGGAAGCTAGAACAGGACTGTGGCGAACGTGCCCACCTGGCGGAAGCCCACCCGCTCGTAGGTGGACCGCGCGCGGAGGTTAAAGCCGTTGACGTAGAGGCTGGTCACCGGAGCAAAGGCACGGGCCTTTTCCACCACTGCTGCCATGTAACCTGCGCTCAGCCCCTGCCCGCGGTAGCCGGGGTTCATCCAGACGCCCTGGATCTGCGTGACTTCGGCGGTAACGGCTCCGAGCTCGGCCTTAAACACCACGTCACCGGACTCATTGACGTGTGCCAGCGAATGGCCTTGCCGGATCAGGCCCTCCACGCGGCGGCTGTAGAACTCTTTGCCACCGAGGAACGGTGAGTAGCCCACCTCCTCTTCGAACATGGCTGCACAGGCAGGCAGGATGCGGTCAAAATCGGCCAGCCGGCCCAACGCCAGATCCGCGTTCGGCTCCACCGACGGTGGCCCGCAGAGAGTCATCAGCGGCTGCTCGTCCCGCACCTCGTGGGCAGCGTGACCGCGCTCGGCCAGCTCCGCATGGAGTGCCAGTACCGAATCTGCCGGACCGAAGGCCGAGGCAAATCGGCGGCCGGACGCGCTGGCCGCTTCTGCCACCAGCCCGGCAAATCCGGGGTCCAGCTGGACCGGGACCAGGTTGGCTCCCGCCCAGCACGCACCCAGCAGAGTCCCGTCGTCGAACACGCCCAATACTCCGGCGCCGCCGGTGGTGGCCGCTGCCGACCCCACCGCCCTGAGATGGGCGAGGATAAAGACATTGGCTACCGGGTCCTGCAGTGCGAGGCGCCGGAGGGCAGGGGTGTCAGCGCCGGAAAGCGCACGGACAGTGACCCCCTCCGGCGCGGCGCCCTGTTTATGAGACGCTAACCACGGGGCTACCTTTGACAGCATCTTCGCGATCGGCCTCCCCCATCTCCTCAGCAATGCGCATGGCCTCTTCGATCAGTGTCTCAACAATCTGGCTCTCAGGCACAGTCTTGATGACTTCGCCCTTCACAAAGATCTGGCCCTTGCCGTTGCCGGAGGCCACGCCGAGGTCGGCTTCACGGGCTTCCCCGGGTCCGTTCACCACGCAACCCATCACGGCGACGCGCAGCGGGATCTCCATGCCTTCCAGGCCGGCGGTGACCTGCTCGGCGAGAGTGTAGACGTCCACCTGGGCGCGGCCGCAGGACGGGCAGGAGACGATTTCCAGCTTGCGCGGGCGCAGGTTCAGGGACTGCAGGATCTGGTTGCCCACCTTGATTTCGTCCACCGGCGGCGCGGAGAGGGAAACCCGGATGGTGTCGCCGATTCCCTTCGACAGCAGCGCACCGAAGGCGGTAGCTGATTTGATGGTTCCCTGGAAGGCCGGCCCGGCTTCAGTGACCCCCAGGTGCAGGGGCCAGTCGCCTTTTTCGGCCAGCATCTCGTAGGCAGCCACCATGATCACGGGGTCATTGTGCTTGACGGAGATCTTGAAATCGTGGAAACCGTGCTCCTCGAACAGCGACGCTTCCCAGACTGCCGACTCAACGAGCGCCTCAGGGGTGGCCTTGCCGTATTTTTTGAGGATGCCAGGTTCCAGGGAACCGGCGTTCACGCCGATGCGGATGGACGTGCCGTGGTCCTTGGCGGCGCGGGCGATTTCTTTGACCTGGTCGTCGAACTTGCGGATATTGCCCGGGTTCACGCGCACTGCCGCGCAGCCGGCTTCAATCGCGGCAAAGACATACTTCGGCTGGAAGTGGATGTCCGCGATCACCGGAATCTGGGACTTGCGCGCGATGATGGGCAAAGCCTCCGCATCATCGGCGGACGGGCAGGCGACGCGCACAATGTCGCAGCCGGACGCGGTCAGTTCCGCAATCTGCTGCAGCGTGGCGTTGATGTCCGTGGTGGGGGTGGTGGTCATAGACTGCACACTGATGGGCGAGTCCGAGCCGACTCCCACCGAGCCCACCTTGATCTGGCGCGTCTTGCGGCGTGGGGCAAGTACTGGCGGTGGTGCTGACGGCATTCCCAGGCTGACCGAGGTCACATGGACTCCTTGGGTAGGTGTTTCGGAAGGGAAAGAGGTCCGTTAAATCAGGACGTGTGCGGGGCCAGGAGGCCGATCACTGGAGTCCATTCGGTGGTTCGGATACCGGCGATGGTCCCGGCAATGGCGAAGGGGTCCTGCTTGAGCAGGTCATTCAGCTGGGTTTCGTCCTGAACCTTGAAGATCAGCAGGGCGCCTGCCCCGTCACCGTATGGTCCGCTGGTCAGCAGCTGGCCCTCTTCCGCCAGGCCCACCAGCCAGCTGCGGTGCGCGGGTCGGCTGTCATCACGGGCGGCGGAGGAATCGGCGGCGTACACATACTCAACGGCAAAAACAGTCATAAGGACACCCTATCCCCCGGGGCGGCCCTGCGCCGATCCGGACTGGCACCTCAAGCTCACCTTGCACACCGGTTCGATGGTGTCCGGAATTCCGACAGTAAGTGCCGGCAAACGGCTGACGGGGCCATCTACTGCAGGAAGACCACTTTGACGATCGCTGCCGTGCCTGCAGCCCACAGCATCGATGTGAGCGTTCCAATGATGAACCGTTCTGCCGCCACCGGTGTCTCCTTCAGCTCGGCAAACCTGCCCAGGCCCTTGACGGCCACAATGTAGGCAATGGCCACCGGCTGTCCCGTCAGGATGGCCACGCCAACGCCCAGGCGTTCGAGGACTCCGATGATCGCCCCGCCGCGCAGTATCCGCTGGCCGGGAACGGCATACCCCGGGACTCCGGGTGGCGAAATCTGGGGTGCCGGCCCTCCGGGCACCAGATGAGTGACATCCGACGACGGTTGGCCGCCCCCCGCTGTCAGCTCGCCGTCAACGAATTGCCCGCGTGCGTGATCATCCGCGCCGGCCGGCGGTGCTGGCGGCAGCGGTGGTCGGGCCGGCAACGGAGGTATGGCTGGCAGCGTATCCACGGTGACATCCGCGGACGGGTCCTGACCGGACGGATCATCGGCAGCGCGGCTTGGCTTCCCGGCCGCATCGGCTTTGTCATCGATGTTCCTGGCCAGCCGGAACACCAGCGACGTCACAGGCCAGCCTGCAAGTCCGGCCACCAGCAGGGCCACTGCGATCCAGAGTGCGTTCACAGGTGTCCTTTGGTTGGAGTCTCCCGCACCGGAACAGGCCGAGGCGGCTGGGCCCGGGAAGGCACCAGGATTTCGGAGGGAAGGATCTGGGCGTGGGTGAACTCCAGGAGCATGGCAGCCGCAGGTCTGGCAGCCAATTCTTCCGGCCAGCCGGACCGGAGCACCGCACGACTCACCGATTGTTCGGTTATCCCCAACTCCTGGGCCACGTTCTTCTGGCTACCGTGAGTTCCTCCGCCGTAACGTCCGTCGCCGCCCTGGAGGGCCCGCAGCCGGTCCACTACACGCCACTGCGCCGGGGTGCGCTGCTGCACCACGCGTCCCATCAGGCGGAGCACCGCTTGGGCATTTGCACTGCTCATGGCCCCTTCCTTGGCATCGGGAGGTATGTCCCGGCCACGTCCCATACTGCCGGACACCACTGACAAAGGAACCTGGGCCGCGGCGCCCTTGGCCAGTTCCACCGCCTTGCGTGCTGCCACAAAGCCACTGCCGGTGCCCTCCCTCGGGCTTCCGCCGGGAGCCACCTGCACCTCGCCGATCCCGATCCCGACATACCAGTGGCCGTCCCGGAGAGCATGGAGTGCGATGTCCACCACGTCTGCGGCATTTTCCACGACGCCTTGGAGTTCATCGCCTACGGAACGCTCGAACGGGGCCGAAGTGAGGCCGCCCAACCCGGAGATCAGCTCCGGAACCCGGTCCACATCGGTGGTACTGCCGCGTTGGTCAATGGTCATGACGTACATGCCTTAACCGTACGCAGGTGACCGTGGATAATCAATCGTAATTAGCTGATTTTCGAATATCAGTCAAAATAGGCTGAGAAGACGAAATCAACCGGTTCTCCCGCGCCCGGGTTCGGCGCTACCCTAACCTGCCAGCTCACCTTCCAGGCGATCCATACCGCGGAACCTCCCATCAGCAGGGCGCCGGCGGTCTGGGTCGGCAGGCTGCTTCCCGTTGTGGCCTGCCCCAAGACCACGCCCAGGAGATAGAACAGCACCGCGCCGGCCGCCCAGAGCGCCCCTGACCACCGCGGCAGGTGGGAACGCCACACTGCAATCCCCAGGAGGACGTTGCCTGCGAAGGCGAGCAGCAGGCACAGCAGGAACGCCCCCGGTCATGGACCCCCCGGAAACTCCAGCTGCATCACGTCCCTGCCGCCGGCCAGGCAGCACCCCCGGGCGAGGACACCGAAGAAGGCCAGGATGGTGCCTCCGGTGCTGCCCAACAGATGGCTGACATGGTGGAGTCAGAGCTGACAAAACGGGCCCAGGCGCCGGGTCCTTGGTCTGGTCCGGCTGCGGCTCCAAGATGGACGGGTCCGAGACCAGCCAGGCGACCGCCAGCGCCCACAGTCCTGCCCGGATCCAGCGGCGGGTGTTCTGCGGGTTCGTTTTTGTTCGCCGTTCTGCACGAAAGCATCAGGCAGCGGGAGACAGCTCAGCCGAAGAGGTTCACCGGCTTAACGATGTCGGCGTAGATCAGCAGGGCGCTCATCCCCATCAGCAGGGCGGCCACCACATAGGTCACAGGAAGCAATTTGGCGATATCGAAAGCTCCCGGGTCCGGCTTGCCGAACAGCTTGGCCACCCGGCGCCGAACCCCCTCGTACAGCGCCCCGGCCACATGCCCGCCGTCCAGCGGAAGCAGCGGGATCAGGTTGAAGACCGCGAGCGCAAAATTGAGTCCGGCAAGCAGCCCCACCAGCGCACCCAGCCTGGACTGGAGCGGGACCTTTTCCATGGCAGCGACTTCGCCGGCCACGCGTCCGACGCCCACCACGCTGATGGGGCCGTTCGGATCGCGCTCTTCCTCGCTAAAGGCCGCCTTGGCCACGCCCACCACTCTCGCGGGCAGATTGAAGACAACTCCGGCCACCTGCCTGATGTTCTCCCCCGCCATGGGCAGGACGGTCGACGCCGGCTGGGACACCAGTTCTGTCTGCGCGCCAATACCGAGGAAGCCCACGTCCTGGTACAGCAGGTTGCCGGCGTCGTCCTTGGCCTGGCGCCCATCGACGCCCACTACGGGGCGGGCGGACAGTACCGGCGTCACCGTGGTGGTGACCGGTCCGCCGTCGCGCTCCACAGTGATCGCGACTTCCCTGCCCGCGGAGGCACGAATCCATTCAGTCAGCTGTTCCCAGCCGGAGACTGCTTTGCCGTCAAAGGAGGTGACCACATCATTCGGCAGGAGCCCGGCGGCCGCAGCGGGGGTCGGCTGGCAGCCGGGGGAATCGGGATCCACCGTCTGGCCAACAGTAACCTGGCATTTGGACACATCGGAAATGGTGGTGGTGGCCGTGGCCACACCGAACCCCATCAGCAGCACGGCGGTCAGCACCACGCCGATCAGCAGGTTCATGGCCGGACCGCCCAGCATCACCACGACTTTCTTCCACACCGGCAACTTGTAGAACACGCGGTTCCCGTCGTCCGGGCCCACTTCCTCATGGGCCATGGAGCGGGCTTCGGTGGCCAGGGTCTGGAACATGCCGGTGCTGGAGGGCCGTACCGTGCCGTCGGCCTTGTTGGGCGGGTACATGCCGATCATGGACACGTAGCCTCCCAGCGGGAAGGCCTTCACGCCGTATTCTGTCTCGCCTTTCCGCTTGGACCACAGGGTGGGGCCGAAGCCGATCATGTACTTGCTGACGCGTACTTTGAACAGCTTGGCGGGCACCAGATGCCCCACCTCGTGCAATGCAATGGACACGGCAATGCCGATCGCCACAAAGACGACGCCGAGGATAAAAAGGAGGATGGGACTCATGCGTGGATCTGCTGCTTCCTAGAGACTGCTTACTGCCAAACGTTCGTGGGCGCGTGTTCGTGCCCAGTCTTCAGCATCCAGCACTGACTCAAGGGTCAGCTCCGAGGATCCTGGGTGTTCACTGAGGACAGCGTCGATGGTGTCCACGATTTCGGTGAAGCGGATGCGGCCGGCGTGGAAAGCCATGACGGCTTCCTCATTTGCCGCATTAAAGACGGCCGGATAGGTGCTCCCCAGCCTTGCGGCGTCCTTGGCCAGGTCCACGGCCGGGAACGCTGCAGTGTCCAGCGGCTCGAAAGTCCAGCTGGTGGCCTTGGTCCAGTCACAGGGAGTGGCCGCTTTGGGCACCCTGTCCGGCCAGCCCATGCCCAGGGCGATGGGCAGGCGCATGTCCGGCGGGGACGCCTGGGCTATGACGGACCCGTCAACGAACTGGACCATGGAATGAACCACGGACTGCGGGTGGACCACAACCTCGATCCGGTCCAGCGGTACGTCGAACAGCAGATGGGCCTCAATAAGTTCAAGGCCCTTGTTGACCAAGGTGGCCGAGTTGGTGGTGACCATCAGGCCCATATCCCACGTGGGGTGCGCCAGGGCTTCCTGCGGGGAAACATCGTGGAGCTGGTCCAGGGTCCGGCCGCGGAACGGGCCGCCGGATGCGGTCAGAATGAGTTTCTCCACTTCGGCGGCTGTTCCGGCGCGCAGGCACTGGGCAATGGCCGAATGCTCGGAGTCCACCGGTACGATCTGGCCCTCGCGGGCCGCAGCCTTGACCAACGCCCCGCCTACGATCAGCGATTCCTTGTTGGCCAGCGCCAGCGTGGCGCCTGACTTCAGCGCGGCGAGGGTGGGTGCGAGCCCGATGGAGCCGGTAATGCCGTTGAGCACCACGTCGGACTCCATGGCTGCGATGCGTGCCGAGGCGTCCGGGCCGGCGATGATCTCGGGGCGGTAGTCCTGCCGGCCGGCAAGACGGGCAGCCTCGGCGATCAAGTCCTGCAGTTGCCGGTGATCACCGGAGGCGATGCCGACGGCGGCAGCGCCGGTGTGAACCGCCTGGCGGGCGAGGAGCTCAAGGTTCCCGCCGCCGGCACTGAGCGCCACTACCTCAAAAAGGTGCGGGGCGCCGTCGACGACGTCGATCGCCTGGGTGCCGATGGAGCCGGTGGATCCGAGGAGGACGATTCTGCGAGGCTGCATGGCTTAAGTATCCCGCACGGCGGGCATGGTGCCGAGCTGGGAGCCGGGAACGGCCAGGCGTAACGTTGACTGCGTGGACTGGGTTTCCTGGTTCGATGCTCCGGACTACGAATTCGCGCGGCAAGTGCTCCAGCGTGGTGTGGCAACGCTGTACTTTGTGGCGTTCCTGTCCTCCCTGAACCAGTTCCCGGCACTCCTGGGTGAACGCGGGCTGCTTCCCGCTCCCCGTTATCTGGAGAGCTACAGCGCCCGGCGGCGGCCCACCCTCTTCAGGTGGCGTTACTCGGACAAGCTGCTGCGTTGGGTCTGCGCAGCAGGCCTGGCCATTTCGGCGCTGCTGGTGGCCGGCCTCCCCCAGCTCGGGCCACCATGGGTGCCGCTGATCGCGTTCCTGGCCCTGTGGCTGCTGTACATGTCGATCGTGAACGTTGGCCAGACGTTTTACGGCTTCGGCTGGGAAATGCTGATCCTGGAAGCCGGCTTCACGGTCGCGTTCCTCGGCTCAGAGCAGACTGAACCGCCCCGCACCATTCTGCTCCTGGCGGCCTGGCTGGTGTTCCGGCTGGAGTTTGGTGCAGGGATGATCAAGATCCGCGGCGGCCCGGAGTGGCGTGACCTGACAGCACTGTACTACCACCACGAGACGCAGCCGATGCCCGGTCCCTTGAGCCGGCAGGCGCACCTGCTGCCCAATCCCTTCCACCGGCTGGAGGTGCTGGGGAACCACTTCGCCCAACTGATTGTGCCGTTCTTCCTCTTTTTCCCGCAGCCCCTGGCCAGCATGGCCGCGGGCATGGTGATCTTCACGCAGCTGTGGCTGGTGGCGAGCGGCAACTTTGCGTGGCTGAACTGGATCGCCATCGTGCTGGCATTCGCCGCTGTCAGCGACCCCGTTGTCCTTGCCGTGTTTCCGGTCCTGCCCCCGGACTGGGATTCCGGGGCGGGCACCCGCGGGAATCCGCCGTACTGGCTTGCAATCATCCTCGCCGCGTCGCTCCTGCTGGTGGTGCTGAGCTATTGGCCGCTGCGCAACCTCATCTCCAAGGGACAGCTGATGAATGCCAGCTTCAACCGCTGGCAGCTGGTCAACACCTACGGCGCGTTCGGCACCGTGACCACGCAGCGCGTAGAGATCGTGGTGGAAGGCACCCTGGACGCGGAACCGGACGCGGCGGCTGACTGGCGCGAGTACGGATTCAAGGGCAAGCCCGGAGACCTGCGCCGCCTGCCGCGGCAGTGGGCGCCCTACCACCTGCGGCTGGACTGGCTGATGTGGTTCCTTCCGCTGCGCACCGTCCACGTGCAGTGGTTTTATGCCTTCCTCGGGAAGCTCCTCGAGGCTGATCGGCAGACGCTGCGGCTTCTGCGCCATGACCCGTTCGACGGCGAACCGCCGCGTTGGGTGCGGGTCAACAGCTACCTGTATCGTTTCGCCACCCGCAGTGAGTTTCGGGAAACCGGAGCGCGGTGGGTAAGGACACCGCTGTATGAGGCCATTCCGCCGTTGTCCCGGCGCGGATCGAGCGGGCGGCGGCTGTGATCAGGCGCCGCCTGCGATCCAGGCGCCGGAGCGTCAAGCCGCGGCGACCAACGGGCCGCCGCAGATCCACCAGGTTCAGTGAGTCAGGCGCGCAGTCCGGCCCTGCGGAGCGTGGCCTCCGCATGTTTGAGAATGGGCCCGTCGATCATTTTGCCGTTGAACTGGAAGACGCCCGACCCGGCGGAAGCGGCGGTCTGCAGCAACTCCTTAGCGGCGGCGACGTCAGCGTCTGACGGCGCGTAGGCGCCCCTGACGACGTTCGCTTGGCTGGGGTGGATGCACGCCTTGGAGCTGAAGCCGGACGCCACCGCATCGCCAGACTCCATGGCCAGCCCGTCGAGGTCAGGAATGTTGACGTAGACAGCGTCCACGGCTTCCTTCCCGAAGGCGCGGGCGGCGACAAGTACCGCGGACCGGGCGTGCAGCGCCACGGCGCGGTAGCCGCCGTCGTCCATTCTGGAGGAGGTGCCGCCCAGGGACGCGAGCAGGTCCTCGGCGCCCCACATCAGGGCAACCACATTAGGCACCGCCGCGATGGCAGGCGCATTCAGGATTCCCTTGGCTGTTTCGCACAGTGCTATGACGTGGAAGTCCTTGAGTGCTTCCAGCTGGTTAGCGTTCTCTGCCTTAGCCAGCATCACCGTCCGGTATGGCGTGTGCGCCAGGCAGTGAAGGTCCTTCTCGAACTCTTCGGTGCCCCCCGGATTGATGCGCACGATGGTCCGGCTGGGGTCCAGCTCGGGTCCGTCGCCGGCCGCACCGAGCTGGGCGAGGATCGCGCCGCGGGCCCGCTGTTTGTCCGCGGGTGCCACGGCGTCTTCCAGGTCCAGGATGACGGCATCGGCGCGCTCGGCGGCCTTCTGGTAACGCTCCGGCCGGTCGGCGGGGCAGAACAACAGTGCGGGTCCCATCACAAATGTCATACGGACATTGTCCCCTTTTCGACGCCCTCTCCGCTCCCCTGTTCCTGTTCCGCCGGGCGCCCGCTGTGGGCGGCACGTGTCCACATCAGGCAGCTCCGGGTGGCCAGCGCCACCACGGTGCCGTCCTGGTTCCTGCCGGTGTGTTGCATGGTCACGATCCCTTGGCCGGGCCGCGATGCTGAAAGCCGCTTCTGCGTAACGACGGTCTCTGTGTAGAGCGTGTCGCCGTGGTACAGCGGGTGCGGAAAGGACACATCGGTCAGGCCAAGCTGGGCGATGATGGTGCCCTGGGTCAGCTGTGACACGGACTGGCCCACCACGGTGGACAGCGTGAACATCGAATTGACAAGACGCTGGCCGAAGGGCTGGCCGGCGCTCCAGGCGGCGTCCAGGTGCAGAGCCTGTGTGTTCATGGTGAGCGTGGTGAACAGGACGTTGTCCGCCTCTGTCGCGGTGCGTCCAGGCCGGTGCGCGTAGACAACATCCTCCTCGAGCTCCTCGAAATACAGGCCGCGCTGTTCAATTACCCGCGGGCCGGCGGCTGGGCCTGATCCGCCGGCGGTTGAGCCTGCCGAAACCCCGTCCGTCATACGGTGAGTTCCTGGTCCTCTTCGAAGAGTTCCGCCCCGGTGGCCGCCGCGACGTCCTCGACGGACACGTTGGGCGCCAGTTCGCGGAGCACCAGCCGGGACCGCCCGCCTTCGGTGACAACGTCGATCACGGCGAGGTCGGTGATGATCCGGTCCACGCAGGCTTTGCCGGTGAGCGGAAGCGTGCACTGCTCCACGATTTTGGGCCGGCCGTTCCGGTCAACGTGCTCCATCATCACAATCACCTTTTTGGCACCGAAAACCAGGTCCATGGCACCACCCATACCCTTGACCATCTTCCCGGGAATCATCCAGTTGGCCAGGTCGCCGTTCTGCGCCACCTCCATGGCACCCAGCACGGCCACATCCACGTGGCCGCCCCGGATCATGCCGAACGATGCAGCGGAATCGAAAAACGCGGCGCCCTTGTTGACCGTGACGGTCTCCTTGCCGGCATTGATCAGGTCCGGGTCCACGGCGTCCTCGGCCGGGTAGGGGCCCACGCCCAGGATGCCGTTCTCCGAGTGGAGGACCACCTCGATCCCGGCCGGAATGTAGTTGGGGATCAGGGTGGGCATGCCGATGCCCAGGTTGACGTATTGGCCATTGCTGAGCTCACGGGCCACCCTGGCGGCGAGCTCGTTGCGGGTCCACCCTTTGGTGTCCTGATTGGCGCCCTCCGGATGGCCGACGGCGGCCCGCCGGTACTCGGGCCGGACGGCTTCCGGACGGGGAGGGGCTCCCTGCCTGTTGTTCGACTCCATGGCTACGCTCCTGCCTGTGGGGTTACCTGCCGGGTTGCCTGTTGCCCAGAGCTTGACGCCGTTGCCAGGCTCACAGTCCGCTTTTCGATGCGTTTCTCCCCGTCGGGCACCACCACCACCCGCTGGACGAAGATGCCGGGCACGTGGACGTGCTCCGGATCCAGTTCGCCGGGTTCCACCAACTCCTCCACTTCGGCGATGGTGATCCTGCCGGCCATGGCACAGAGGGGGTTGAAGTTCATGGCGGTGGCATGGAAGACAAGGTTGCCATGGCGGTCGCCTTTCCACGCATGCACCAGGCCGAAATCGGGCGTCAGTGACTCTTCCAAGACGTAGTCAACCCCGTTAAAGGTGCGCACTTCCTTCGATGCGGAAGCGATCGCAACCCCGCCGTCGGCGTTGTACTTCTGCGGGAGTCCGCCCTCGGACACCTGGGTGCCCACGCCCGCTTTGGTGAAGAAAGCCGGGATCCCCGCGCCGCCGGCCCGGAGTTTCTCCGCGAGTGTCCCCTGCGGGGTCAGCACCACTTCGAGTTCACCGGAAAGATACTGGCGCGCGAACTCCTTGTTTTCGCCGACGTAGGAACTGACGGTCCGCCGGATCCGGCCGTCACGGAGCAGGACGCCCAGGCCCCAGCCGTCCACGCCGCAGTTGTTGCTCACCGTCTCCAGGTCCCTGGTGCCGTGCCGGTGCAGGGCGTCGATCAGTGCCACCGGGATCCCGCACAGGCCGAACCCTCCCACCGCGAGCGACGCGCCGTCCGGGATGTCCGCTATGGCTTGCTCTGCGCTGGCAACAACCTTGTTAATCATCAGTGATCCTCTCGTGCCGGCTACAGTCCGAGCTCGCGGGCGATCAGCATCAGCTGGACCTCCGTGGTGCCCTCCCCCACTTCAAGGATCTTGGAGTCGCGGTAGTGGCGTGCCACGGTGAATTCGTTGATGAAGCCATAGCCGCCGAACACCTGGGTGGCATCCCGCGCGTTGTCCATGGCTGCCTCGCCTGCGACCATCTTAGCGATGGCGGCCTGCGTCTTGAATGGCTTTCCTGCGAGCATCCTGGCGGCGGCGTCGTAGTAGGCCAAACGGGCAGTGTGGGCCCTTGCCTGCATGCGGGCGATCTTGAACGCGATGGCCTGGTGCTTGCCGATGTTCTGGCCGAACGCGTTGCGTTCCTTGGCGTATTTCACCGAAAGGTCCACGCAGCCCTGCGCTGCCCCTGTGGCCAGCGCGGCGATGGCGATCCTGCCTTCATCCAGGACGGAGAGGAAGTTAGCGTAGCCGCGCCCTTCCTCACCGAGCAGGTTTTCCTCCGGCACGCGGACGTCCTTCAACGTCAGCGGGTGGGTGTCTGATGCGTTCCAGCCCACCTTGTTATAGGGCTTCTCCGCTTTGAACCCCGGTGTGTCGGTGGGCACCAGGATGGTGGAGATTTCCTTCTTGACGCTGCCGTCCTTGCGCTCCGTCTGGCCCGTGACCGCTGTGACAGTGACCAGGCGGGTGATGTCCGTCCCGGAGTTGGTGATGAACTCCTTGTTGCCATTGATCACCCAGTTCCCGCCGTCGAGCTTCGCATTGGTCTTGGTGCCCCCGGCGTCAGACCCTGCTTCGGGCTCCGTGAGACCAAAGCCCGCGAGCGCCTCACCCGAGGCCAGCACCGGCAACCACTCGTCTTTCTGGGCTTCAGTGCCGAACCGGTAGACGGGCATGGCGCCGAGGGAGACGCCGGCTTCCAGGGTGATTGCCACGGACTGGTCCACCCTGCCCAGCTGTTCGAGGGCGAGCGCGAGGGCGAAGTAGTCTCCGCCCATCCCGCCGTATTCCTCCGGGAACGGCAGCCCAAAGAGACCCATGCCTGCCATCTGCTTCACGATTTCGTAGGGGAAGCTGTGTTCCTCATCGTGCTTCGCGGAGACCGGTGCCACCACGTTGTCCGCGAAATCCCGGACGGTATCGCTGAGATCCTGGTACTCCTCGCTGAGTTCGAAATCTGCCATGGCTAGGCTCCCTTGCCTGTGTTGTCCGGGTCCGTAAGTGCGCCCGGGATGGGGTCCGTGAGTAAATCAGTGGCCGCTGCGTGGATGGTGGCCAGCATCTGGTCCGCCTTCACCAGGTCGCCGGTCCTGACGCTGATGTGTACCGTGCCTGCTACCTCGGCCACGAGCTGATGTTCCATTTTCATGGCTTCGACAGACAGGAGGACCTGGCCAGCCGCCACGGCGTCTCCGTTGGCGACGGCAACCGAGACCACCGTGCCCGGCATGGGCGAGCGGACCTCCGGGTCTGCCATACCCTCCTCGCGCTGGATGCCCGCGAGCAATCGGGCGAGCCGCGACTCCCGGGTCAGTACTTCCAGCCGGCAAGACCAGCCGCCGTTGCCAACGTAGAGAGTCTGCGCACCCCCCATTGCCCGGTCCTCCTCCCACGAAGAACCCCGCGCGAACCGCATCTGCTGGCCGTCGATCGCCAGAAACACGACATGTCCGGTCAGTCCCAGGACAGTCACCTCGTGTTCCGCGCCATCGTCGACCCGGGCCGTGGCATGGCCAAGGTCCACGTTGCTTACCCAAGTCAGCGCTACTGTGGCCGTGTCGCCGCCGGGGACACCAAAGGTCCGGGTCCAGGCCGCCGGGCTTCCCAGCCGCCAGCCGGTGGTGCCGGCCCAGGGGGATCCGGCGTTCGCCGCTTTATGGGCTACCGCCCACTCCGGAACCGCGGCGGCGATGAGCTCGGCCTCCCCGACGTGGCGGAAGGTGAAGTGCGGCATCCTGCGCTCGATCAGGCCGGTGTCCAGGCGCCCGGCCTGGACGTCGTCGTCGTTGATCAGCAGGCGAAGGTACTCCACGTTCGTGTCGATCCCCAGGACCGTGTAGCCGGCGAGCGCAGCATCGAGCCGTGCGAGCGCGGCTTTACGGTCGGCGCCCCAGGCGATCACCTTGGCCACCATGGGGTCGTAATCGCTGGAAATTTCCAGCCCCTGCAACAACGCGGAATCGATGCGGATGTCCGGGTCCTCGGCTGCAGGGGCGGGCGGGCTGAAATTTTCCGTGGGGGTGAACGTAGCGCCGCGCTCATCCAGGAGCACTACCTCACCGCCTGACGGCATGAAGTTCCGTTCCGGGATTTCCGCGTAGACGCGGGCTTCGACGGCGTGCCCGTTAAGTTCGACGTCGGCCTGTCGGACGGTCAGTTCCCCGCCGGCGGCGATCCGCACCTGCCAATCGACCAGGTCGACGCCGGTGACCATTTCAGTGACCGGGTGCTCCACCTGGAGGCGCGTGTTCATCTCCATAAAGAAGAACTCATCCGGGGCCTCGTCAGAGACAAGGAACTCTACGGTGCCGGCACCACTGTAGTGGACGCTCCGGGCCGCCTGGCAGGCCGCCTCACCAATCCGGGCACGGGTGGCGCCGCCGTCGTTCAGTCCTTCCAGCAGCGGTGATGGCGCTTCCTCGATGACCTTCTGGTGGCGGCGCTGCAGGGAGCACTCGCGCTCACCGAGATGAATTACGTTGCCGTGGTTGTCAGCCAGGACCTGGACTTCGATATGCCGCGGCGTGCGGACCAGCCGCTCCAGGAAGAGCGTGTCGTCACCAAAGGCGCTCGCCGCGACGCGCCGGGCGGTTGCCAGTGCGGCCTCGAGTTCGCCGGGGCGTTCCACGATGTGCATGCCCTTCCCGCCGCCGCCGGCGGACGGTTTAATGAGCAACGGGAATCCGACGGCGGCCGCGGCCTCCATCAGTTGCGCGTCGGTCATACCAGGCTCGGCGACGCCGGGCACCACGGGAACGCCGTAGCCCGCCACGTGGTTCTTGGACCGGATCTTGTCCCCCATGACGTTCAGGGATTCGACGCCGGGGCCGATGAAGGTGATGCCGGCTGCTTCCAGGGCCCGGGCGAAATCGACGTTCTCGCTGAGGAAGCCGTAGCCGGGGTGGACCGCCTCGGCGCCCGTGTCGCGGCAGGCCTGGACGATGGCCACGATGTTCAGGTAGCTCTCCGCAGCGGCAGCGGGGCCGATCCGCACGGAACGGTCAGCTTCACGCACGTGCCGGGCGTCGGCGTCGGCATCGCTGTAGACGGCCACGGAACGGATCCCGAGGACGCGCAGGGTGCGGATCACGCGGCAGGCGATCTCCCCACGGTTGGCCACGAGGACTGTCCCGAAGAGGGGCGTTTCGGGTGTTGAGGTACTGGCCGGGGAATACATAGTCACAGCGGGCTCACATCCGGAAAAGGCCGAAGGAGGTCTCCGGCAGCGGGGTGCGGGAAACGACGTCGAGCGCCAGTCCCAGCACGGTGCGGGTGTCCGCGGGATCGATCACGCCGTCGTCCCAGAGCCGGGCGGTGGAGTAATACGGGCTGCCCTGGTCCTCATACTGCTGCTTGATGGGGGCCTTGAACGCGTCCTCGTCAGCGGCGGACCAGTCCTCCCCGCGGGCCTCGTACTGGTCCCTCTTGACGGTGGCCAGGACGCTGGACGCCTGGTTGCCGCCCATGACGGAGATCCTGCTCGCCGGCCACATCCACAGGAAACGCGGCGAGTACGCACGCCCGCACATGGAGTAATTGCCGGCCCCGAAGGACCCGCCGATCACCACGGTCAGCTTGGGCACCCTGGCGGTGGCCACCGCGGTGACCATCTTGGCGCCGTTTTTGGCGATG
The DNA here is from genome assembly GCF_040546085.1 of Arthrobacter sp. UYEF21. Classification (NCBI taxonomy): domain Bacteria; kingdom Bacillati; phylum Actinomycetota; class Actinomycetes; order Micrococcales; family Micrococcaceae; genus Arthrobacter; species Arthrobacter sp. UYEF21. The sequence goes on along the minus strand of NZ_JBEPNF010000015.1, from coordinate 66,527 downwards.
CCGCCCTGCTCGGAATCCTTGCCCACCATAAAGCCGGAGATGTTCTGCAGGAAGACCAGGGGGATTCCGCGCTGATCGCACAGTTCGATGAAATGCGCGCCCTTGAGCGAGGACTCGCTGAACAGCACGCCGTTGTTGGCCACGATCCCCACCGGGTGGCCGTGCAGCCTGGCGAAACCCGTGACGAGCGTAGTGCCATACTCCCTCTTGAACTCGTGGAATCTGCTGCCGTCCACCAGCCGGGCAATGACCTCGTGGACGTCGTACTGCGCGTTGACGTCCGTGGGCACTGCGCCATAAAGTTCGGCCGGGTCCGCGACAGGTTCGACGGCGGCATCCACGTCCCACACGGGGGCTGCCGGCCTGGGGAGCGTTTGGACGATGTCGCGGATGATCTGCAGGGCGTGCTCATCGTTCTCGGCCAGGTGGTCGGTGACGCCGGAGATCCTCGAGTGGACGCCGCCGCCGCCGAGTTCCTCTGCGGTGACAATCTCGCCGATCGCGGCCTTCACCAGCGGCGGGCCGCCCAGGAAGATGGTGCCCTGGTTCCGCACAATCACGGTCTCATCACTCATCGCCGGAACATAGGCGCCACCGGCGGTGCAGGAGCCCATCACCGAGGCGATCTGCGGGATCTTGGCCGCAGACAGCCTGGCCTGGTTGTAGAAGATCCGACCGAAATGTTCCTTGTCCGGGAAGACTTCGTCCTGCTTCGGGAGGAACGCTCCCCCGGAGTCCACCAGGTAGATGCACGGCAAACGGTTCTCCAGGGCGATCTCCTGGGCCCGGAGGTGCTTCTTCACCGTCATGGGGTAATAGGTGCCGCCCTTGACCGTGGCGTCGTTGGAGATCACCAGCACCTGACGGCCGTGCACCAGACCGATCCCGGCGATCACCCCGGCACCGGGCGACTCGTTGTTGTACATGCCGTCGGCAGCGAGCGGTGCTATTTCCAGGAACGGGCTGCCGTTGTCCAGCAGCTGGTTGATGCGTTCGCGCGGCAGGAGCTTTCCACGGGTCACATGGCGTTCGCGGGATTTCACCGGTCCCCCGAGGGCAGTCTCGGCCAGCCTGGCGCGCAGTGCCCTGGCGAGCGTGGACTGCGCGGTGTGGTTGGCCGCAAACAGGTCACTTGCGGCGTCAAGCCGGCTGGTGAGGGTCTCCATCGACGCGGTCCGTTCCTGTTCTATTGCGAGCCTTCAGCTACAAGTTTTCGTGTGGAGCCTCGGCTTCGAACTCGGTTAGTGCCTTGTAACTGAGATTTAGGTTAGTCTCTAATAACTGTGATGTCCAACACGTCGACCCATTGCTAGAATTTGCAGGTCCGAGGAGGAAAACGTGCCCATCACGCGACCTGCACAGCCATCCGAGCCGGCGCCATCAGACCGGCCCGCTCCGGAAACCCAGCCTTCTACGGGAACGCAGCGCAGCCAGGCCAAAGAGATTCGGCGCCAGGCATTACTGACCGCCGCCGCATCGCTGTTTGCAGTGAACGGCTTCAACCGCGTGTCACTGGAGGACTTGGGGGCCGCGGCGGGCGTCAGCGGCCCGGCCGTGTACCGCCATTTCCCGGGAAAGCAGGCAGTGCTGGGTGATCTGCTGCTGACGGTCAGCCGGGACCTTTTGGAGGGCGGACAACGCGTGGTGGCGGAAACCTCGGATCCGCTCGCGGCCCTCCGGCGGCTGGTGGGGTTCCAGGTGGATTTTGCGCTTGGCAAGCCCGACGTGATCCGGGTACAGGACAGGGACTTCAGCAATCTCTCCAAGCAGGACCAGGCGGAGGTCCGGACCCTGCAGCGAAACTATGTGGAGCTCTGGGTAGGGGTCCTGGCCCGGCTGCTCCCCGCCGTCGACGCTGCAGAACTGCGGATGCGGGCCCACGCGACCTTCGGCCTGATCAACTCCACGCCGCACTCGGTGCGGAACCATGGCCGCAAGATCGCTCCGAGAACGGCCCGCCCGCTGCTGGAGAGCATGGCCCTGGCGGCCCTCACAGTGGACGCTCATTAGCCCTCCCTCGAATAGGAGTTTTTGTCCAGATACTGCGAGATGAACCGCTCCTAAGTCGCAGTATCTGGACAAAAACTCGCGGGTCAGACCATCGTGAGCGCCATGCCGGGGTCGGCCAGGATGGCGCCGACGTCCGCAAGGAACCGCGAGCCCTGCGCCCCGTCCACCAGCCTATGGTCAAAGGAGAGGCTCAAGGTCATGACCTGACGCAGCGCCACCTCATCCTGGAACTCCCACGGCTTCTTCCGCACCGCGCCCACAGCCAGGATGGCCGCTTCACCCGGGTTAAGGATGGGCGTGCCGGCGTCGATCCCAAAGACCCCGATGTTGGTGATGGAGATGGTGCCCTCAGCCAGCTCAGCCGGAGCAGTCTTCCCGGCCCTGGCGGTCTCCGTCAGATCCGTCAGGGCTTCAGAAAGTGCCAGCAGGGACAGGGTGTCCGCGTCCTTGACGTTCGGTACGGTGAGCCCGCGGGGCGTGGCTGCAGCGATGCCGAGGTTCACGTAATTGAACTGCACAATCTCCTGGTTGGCGTCGTCCCACCGTGAGTTCAGTGACGGGTTCCGCCGGAGCGCGATGAGCACAGCCTTGGCCACGAGGGTCAGCGGAGTGAGCTTATGATCCCGGAAGGCCCCACTGGTCTTCAGTTTGGCAAGCAGATCCATGGTGGGCGTGACATCCACCGTGAGGAACTCCGTGGCATGCGGCGCCGTGAAAGCGCTCGCCACCATAGCGGCCGCCGTGAACTTCCGGACACCCTTGATGGGAGAGCGGACTTCGCGCCCACCCTGCGCAGCCGGGGCAGCGGCGTCCGACACAGCAGACAGATGCCGCGCCGCCGCTGTGACGTCCGCACGTCCGACGAAGTTCCGGACATCGTCCCGCGTGATCAGTCCATGGTCTCCGGTGCCCGGGACTGCGGCCAACTCGACACCCAGGTCCTTGGCGAGCTTCCGAACAGGAGGCGTGGAGCGGGGACGGTCGTAGGTCTCGACAGGCTTGGTTTGAGCAGGCTCAACCACCGCGGTTGCGGCAGGCCCGGTTGCGGCAGGCTCGGTTTCGGCAGGCTCAGCCACCGACGCACCAAAGTTCCGCTGGCGGCGCACCGGACGGCCGGAACTTTCGACGACGGCGCCGTACCCCACGAGGTTGGGTTGCCGCTTGGGTGCCGCCGCCTCAGCCTGCGCGGCCCTTGCGGGGGCGGTACCGGCCGGCGACCCACCGCCGTCGTCCGGTACTTCAAACGAGACGATCGGCTTGCCGACTGCAACCACGGTGCCGGGCTGTTCGTGAAGCGCGGTAATCACGCCGGCGAACGGAGCGGGCAACTCCACCACGGCTTTGGCCGTTTCCACCTCCGCAATAACCTGGTTCAGGGTGACCGTATCGCCCACGCCGACTTTCCAGCTCACGATTTCGGACTCCGTGAGGCCCTCACCAAGGTCCGGAAGCCTGAATTCCTTGATCATGGCGGCGCTCAACCTTCCAGCCCGCTGAGTGAGTTTGGCCGCCCCAGTGCACGATCCACGCCGTCGAGGATCCTGTCCAGGCTGGGCAGATGGTGCATTTCCACCTTCGAGTATGGGTAGGGAATATCGAACCCGGTGACCCGGACGGGCGCCGCCTCAAGGTGGTAGAAGCACCGTTCCGTGATACTGGCAGCGACTTCGGCACCCAGGCCCCCTGACTGGCCGGCCTCATGGGTGATCACCAACCGGCCCGTCTTCCGCACCGAAGCTTCAACGGTGGCGTAATCCACCGGCGCCAGCGAGCGCAGGTCGATGACCTCGATGGAGATACCTTCGTCGGCGGCTGCGGTGGCGGCGTCCCGGGCTGTTTTCACCAGCGGTCCGTATGCCACAAGCGTCACGTTCGTCCCTTCGGTGAGCACACGGGCTGTATCCATAGGCAGCGAAGTGCGGACGTCGGTGCCTTCATCCACCTCACCTTTGTCGTGATAACGGCGCTTGGGTTCGAAGTAGAGGACGGGGTCATCGGACAGAATGGCCTGTTGGATCACAGTGAAGGCGTCCTGCGGATTGGAAACGGTCACCACCCGCAGCCCGGAGGTGTGGGTGAAGTACGCCTCGGGTGACTCGGAGTGATGCTCGGGTGAACCAATGCCACCACCGAAGGGGACCCGGATGGTGATGGGCATCTTTACGGCACCCTGCGTCCGGTAGTGCAGTTTGGCCACCTGGCTGACGATCTGGTCAAAGGCAGGGTAGATGAAGCCGTCGAACTGGATCTCCACCACGGGACGGTAACCGCGGTAGGCAAGGCCGACGGCGGCTCCAATGATGGCCGACTCGGCCAGCGGCGTATCCACCACGCGGTGGGTGCCAAAGTCCTTCTGCAGGCCGTCGGTCACCCTGAACACACCGCCGAGGGCGCCGATGTCCTCGCCCATGAGGATGACTTTGGGATCGTTTTCGAGGGATTTGCGCAGGCCGGAATTGATGGCACGGGCAAAGGTCATGTGGGTCATCAGCGTGCACCTTCCTGGGAAGTGGCTCCTGCGGGATCGCCGAAAGTAGCAAGGTATCGGGCGTAGTGGTCCTGCTGCCGGTCCAGCCAGGAGTTGGGTGCGCTGTATACATGTTTGAACACATCCAGAGGCTCCGGCTCCGGCGTGCCACTGCAGCCTGCACGGAGCTCGCGGGCCACGGCGTCTGCCTTGTCCCTGACCTGCTGCTGGAGCTGATCCGTGAGGAGGCCTTTGCGGTCCAGGAGTGCCTGGACGCGGTCGATGGGGTCCTTAGCGGCCCAGTCTTCGAGTTCGTTGGCGTCACGGTAGCGGGTGGGATCGTCCGCGGTGGTGTGCGGCCCCATGCGGTAGGTAACGGCCTCGATGAACGTCGGCCCGCCGCCGTGCCGGGCACGGTCCAGGGCTACGCGCGTCGCCGCCATGACAGCCAGAACGTCGTTTCCGTCCACCCTGAGGCCCGGAATTCCAAAGCCTGCAGCCCTGTCGGCGAGCTGCACGTGGGACTGCAGCCGCACCGGCTCCGAGATGGCCCAATGGTTATTGGAGCAGAAGAAGACCAGCGGCACCTGAAAGCTGGCGGCAAACACCAGTGCCTCATTAACATCGCCTTCGCTCGTGGCACCGTCGCCGAAATAGGTCACCGCCACAGAGTCGGCGCCGTCGTTCTGGATGCCCATCGCATAACCGGTGGCGTGCAGCGTCTGTGCGCCAATGATGATCTGTGGCGTGGCCATATTGACGGTGTAGGGGTCCCAGCCGGAGGAGGCGTTTCCGCGCCAGACACGCAGGATGTCCGCAAGGTCCACTCCGCGGCAGTAGGCCACGCCGTTTTCACGGTAGCTGGAGAAGACAAAGTCGTCGTGGCGCAGTGCCTTGGCGGAACCGACCTGTGCTGCTTCCTGACCCAGCAACGGCGGCCAGAGTCCGAGCTCCCCCTGGCGCTGCAGGGCGGTTGCCTCGACGTCGATGCGCCGGATGACCGTCAGGTCCTCAAACAGGGAGCACAGCTGTTGATCGCCGATGTCTTTGACCCAGGGGTCGAATTCCGGATGGCTAACCCGCTCGCCCTCCGGGGTAATCAGTTGGATCAGATCCCTGCCAGATCCGCCATGGTTTCCTGCACTGCCAGCAGAGGAACCTGCCCTTGTCCCGCCTTGGCCCGCTTCGTCTGTGGACACGATGGCACGCAACCTTCTCACGTCGTTTGACCGAGGCCTGGAGACTTGTGGTCCCTCCAGCCGCCAGCCGCCCGGGCGCCGTTGCCCCGGATAATTGTGACACTACTCACAATGCTCAAGGGGTACAACTACCACCACAAATACTGAGCAACATGCCCTGTTTGCACAACCGCCACCGTGCTAACCTTGCGCATTATGCACGCTTTGGATGGCACCGATACCCGACTGCTCTCAGCGCTGGCCCGTGACCCCCGGCGCACAGTAGTGGCGCTTGCCCAGAAGCTGGGATTGTCCCGGAACACTGTTCAGGCGCGCATGGCCCAGCTCGAGAAGAAGCACGTCTTCCTGTCCTTCGAGCGGCGGATCAACCCGGCGTCGCTCGGGTATCCCCTCATGGCCTTCATCTCGGTCCACGTCCAGCAGCAGAAGCTGGGGCAACTGGCCCATGACCTCGCCGGCATTCCGGAAATCCTGGAAGGATATGGCCTGACCGGCTCGGCCGACCTCCTCCTGCGCGTGGTTGCGTTGGATGCGGAAGACCTCTTCCGGATCAACGGGAAAATCCTGGCCTGCGACGGCGTGGAGCGGACGGACACCGCTTTGGCCATGGGCGAACTCATTCCCTTCCGCATCCAGCCACTCCTGGACCGGGGCTCCGGCGACGGCCAGGATCCGGAACCCGACCGGTAACCTGACGCAAATTAGTGTTACCCGCGTGATCTGACCATGGCCTATGCCGGCGGACTGGGTTATAGGCTGTTCGAAGGTGAATCCATGGGGACCGTCCAGCGGCTCCCATCAAAAAGGCAGTGCCACCGCGTTGCCGGAAAGGCTCCATGTGAGCAACCCCCAGGAACCGTACCAGCCCGCAGTCTCGCCCCCGCAGCCACGGGAACAGCCGACTCAATCCGGCCCGCCAGGCCTGTACGGTGGTGCTCCAGGCCAGTACGGCGTGCCCGGCCAACCACCGGCCGACGGGCCGTTCGGGCTGCCCGGGGAAGAGCCCCCTGCGCGGGGCCGCCGGCGGCTGTGGACAATCCTGGGCGTAGTGGGCGGCGTCCTGCTGCTGGTCATCCTTGGTGTGGTCATCCTGTTCAATGTTGTGGCTGGACCCACCAACCATGCCAAGGGCCTCGCCGACGACTTCACCAAACTGGTGATCGACGGCGACTCCTCCACGGCATACGACAAATACCTCGACCCGGCGCTCCAGGAACAGGTGACCAAGGAAGCGTTCATCGCCGGCATCAAGACACTGGAGATGGACAACTCCTGCAAGCCCACTTACAGTGCGGTCAGTGCCGACACGGAGAACGGTACCAAGACAGCCGATGTGTTGGGTCTCATCACCTGCGACGGAGCCAGGAACATCGACCTCGTCTACCGCTTCGAGGGCACCCATGACCTCAAAATGATGAACATCAAGATCAAGCCCAAGGCTTAGGGACCCCGAGTATAAGGGAAGGGCCCCGGGGCAAGGATTAGGCCCGCGGCCCCGAAAGGGGACGCGGGCCTTGGGCCGGGACTACGAGCCTGAATGAACGACGGCGGCTGCGGGCCGCCGTCGTCCGTTTCCAGGAGTTAGTGGTCCACGGCCTTCTCCGCACCAACGCCGGTGAGCGACCGAACTTCCATCTCGGCCTGCTTGGCGGTGTCCTCGCGGTTCTTGTCCAGCACTGTACCGAGCCAGCCGAGCACGAAGGCCAGCGGGATTGACACGATCCCCGGGTTGCTGAGCGGGAAGAGGGCGAAGTGGGCGTCCTTGATCATGGAGGTCGCTCCGCCGGATACCACCGGCGAGAAGATGATCAGGATGATGGCCGAGCCCAGGCCGCCGTACATGCTCCACACGGCACCTTGGGTGGTGAAACGCCGCCAGAACAGGGAGTAGATAATGGTGGGCAGGTTGGCCGAAGCCGCCACGGCGAAGGCCAGGGCCACCAGGAAGGCCACGTTCTGGCCGTTGGCGAAGATGCCGCCCAGGATGGCCAGGATGCCGATCACCACTACGGTGCGGCGCGCCACCTTCACCTCAGTGTCGGCGTCGGCCTTGCCCTTGGCAATGACGTTCGCGTAAATGTCATGGGCGAACGATGCCGCAGCCGTGATGGTCAAGCCGGCCACCACCGCCAGGATGGTGGCGAAGGCCACAGCAGAGATGAAGCCCAACAGCAGCGGTCCGCCGAGGTAGAACGCGAGCAGGGGTGCCGCGGAATTGACGCCGCCCGGTGCGCCCTTGATGGTTTCTGCGCCAACGAGGGCTGCTGCACCGTAACCAAGGACCAGGGTAAAGAGGTAGAAGAGCCCAATCAGCCAGATGGACCAAACCACGGATTTCCGGGCTTCCTTGGCCGTAGGCACGGTGTAGAAGCGCATCAGCACGTGGGGCAGCGCGGCCGTGCCCAGGACCAGTGCGAGGCCCAGGGACATGAAGTCCAGCTTGGAGGTTTCGCTCTTGCCGTACTGCAGGCCGGGGTTCAGCACCGCAGGGTTGTTGGAGGTCTCAACGGCCGCACCGAGGAGGCTGGAGAGGTTGAAACCGTAGATGGCCAGAACCCAGAGGGTCATGACTGCCGCGCCGGCAATCAGCAGGATCGCCTTGATGATCTGGACCCATGTGGTGCCCTTCATCCCGCCGATCAGGACGTACGTGATCATGAGTCCGCCGACGACGATAATCACCAGCGCCTGTCCGCCCCAGTCACTGATGCCCAGAAGCAGGGAGATCAGGCTGCCGGCTCCTGCCATCTGGGCCAGCAGGTAGAAGAAGCAGACGGCAAGGGTGGAGATGGCCGCGGAAATGCGGACCGGACGCTGCTTCAGCCGGAAGGAGAGGACATCGGCCATGGTGAACTTGCCTGTGTTCCGCAGCAGTTCGGCCACCAGCAGCAGTGCCACAAGCCACGCCACCAGGAACCCAATGGAGTACATAAAGCCGTCGTAGCCGTTGATGGCAATGGCGCCGGTAATGCCCAGGAACGAGGCCGCCGAGAGGTAGTCGCCGGCGATGGCCGTGCCGTTCTGGGACCCGGTGAAGGAGCGCCCGGCTGCGTAGTAGTCGGCCGCGGTCTTGTTGTTCCGGCTCGCACGCAACACGATCACCATGGTCACGGCGACGAACAGGCCGAAGATCCCCATGTTGAGGAGCGTGGTTTCCTTGAGGTCGGCGACGTTAACCGCCGCGGCAATCCCGATCATTTGTTCACTCCGGTCACGGTGTTGCCGTCCGTATCAAATTCATGGCCTTCGATTTCGTTGCGGATTTCCGCGGCGATCGGGTCCAGCTTGCGGTTGGAGTAGCTGACGTACCAGCCGGTGATGGCGAACGTGGTGACGAACTGCAGCAGGCCCAGGATCAGCCCGATGTTGATGTTCCCCCACACCTTGGTGGACATAAAACCGACCGCATAGTCAGCCAGCAGGACGTATGCGAAGTACCACAGCAGGAAGGCTACCGCCATGGGGAAAACAAAGCTGCGGTGGCGTTTGCGCAGTTCCTGGAACCGCACTGTCGACTGGACCTCTTCAAAGTCCACGGACGCCGCTGCGCCCGGAGTCCGGGGTTCTTTACCCATCGTTCCTCCTCATTGAGAACTTGCCTGGTTCACACCGGCCGCGGCCTTGGGGGCAGGATGCCGTCAATGTGACTGCAATCACTTTGCGCCGTGACGGGCGCTACATTCCAGAGGCGCTGGCGCAGTGGTCGCTCAACGGTCGCGATGCTGCGGCAAACGGCACCCGCCGCTACGCTGGGCACCATGCCGGACTCCCCGCTCCTGACCGCAGCAGCCATCGCCCTGATCGTACTGGCGATCGCCGTCGTCGTCGGCGTGGGCATCAAGGTGCTGCGGTCTTTCCGAGATCTGGGCACCGATGCCGAGCGCGCCACATACAAAACGCTGCACGCCGCATCCCGCGCAGGACAGCACCTGCGCACGGGGCTGAACCCTGCGGGGGCAGCGAAGGCAAGCCGCCAGTTGCGCAACCTTCTCGGCTGTGACGCCCTGGCGATTACCGATACCGCGGGGGTCCTCGCCTGGGATGGTGCCGCAGAGGAACTGAAACCGCTGCTGATGGAGCTCGCCGCCGGCGTCCTGACCGGAGGCCGCACGGCAGTACTCCAGGCCCGGGATCTGGGTGCAGACCGTAGGTTCGCCAATCTCGAGGCCGTCATCGCACCGGTACGCGCCGGGTCACGGGTGGTGGGCGTGGTCGCGGCGTTTGCGCCGTCGGCGGGTGCCGGGCTTGTCCGCGCCACCGGAGAAGTGGCCGACTGGGTAGCCGTCCAAGTGGAACTTGCGGAACTGGACGCATCCCGGACGCTGCTGATGGAAGCTGAAGTGCGGGCCTTGCGGGCACAGATCAGCCCGCATTTTATCTACAACTCACTGAACGCCATCGCATCGTTCATCAACACGGACCCGCAACGCGCCCGCGAACTCGTGGTGGAGTTTGCGGATTTCACGAGGTACTCGTTCCGGCGCCACGGTGACTTCACCACGCTGGCGGAGGAACTGCGCTGCATCGACCGGTACCTCCTGCTGGAACGGGCCCGCTTCGGGGAGCGGGTGCAGGTCAGCCTGCGGGTCGCGCCGGAAGTGCTCAGCACGGTCATTCCTTTCCTGAGCCTCCAGCCGCTGGTGGAGAACGCAGTGAGGCACGGTCTGGAGGCCAAGGAAGGTGCAGGCCACATCACCATCACTGCCAACGATTCGGGCGCCTTTGCGGAAGTCACCATCGAGGACGACGGTGTGGGGATGGATCCTGCCGAACTCCAGTCCATGCTGGCAGGCCACCGGGACGGGGACCACGTGGGACTGCGCAACGTTGACGCCCGGCTTCGCCAGGTCTACGGTGAGCAGCACGGCCTGGTGATTGAGACCGCCTTGGGTGAAGGGACGCTGATCACCATGCGCGTCCCCAAGTCCCAACCCGGCCACGACGCCTGAGACCGGCTTCCCCGGGCGGCTAGTGTAGAACCATGATTAATGTCCTCGTCGCCGACGACGAGTTGCCCGCCGTAGAGGAACTGGCGTACCTGCTGCGCAGGGACGACCGTATCGGAACCATCCACCGCGCGTCCTCCGGCTCCGAAGCACTCCGGGCGCTCACCAGCGAATCAGTGGACGCTGTTTTCCTGGACATCCACATGCCGGCCGTGTCCGGCCTTGACGTTGCCCGTGCCATCTCCCGCAGCAGCAAACCTCCGGCGGTGGTGTTTGTCACCGCCGATGAGGACTGCGCCCTGGAAGCCTTCGAACTGGCCGCCGTGGACTACCTGCTCAAGCCCATCCGGGCCGACCGGCTGGCCCGTGCAGTGGGCAGGATCAGTGAGCTAATGCACGACGGCGGCGCGGCGCCTGAGATGATCACCGTGGACCAGGGCGGCACCACCAGGATGATCCGGCGCGACGACGTCACCTACGTCCAGGCGCAAGGAGACTACGCCCGGCTGCATACCGCGGACGCGAGCTACCTCATCCGGGTGCCACTGGCCGATCTGGAGCAGCAATGGGCAGAGGCCGGTTTCATCCGTACGCACCGCTCCTACCTTGTCGCCCTGAAGCATGTCACCTCCATGAAGCTGGCGGCGGATAAGCCCAGCGTCTCCGTTGCCGGCGCCAGCCTCCCCATCAGCCGCCGCCACCTGCCCACGGTGCGGGAAAAGCTGCAGGTTACCCGCATCCGGCCGCAGCCATGACGCGCGTCCGCGTCACGGCACCCCGTTCCGCACTCCGGCCTGCCGGCGAAACACGCGAAGCAGCCGAGGAATCAGACGTGGGACAGCTCTTCGTGAGGTCCCTGATCCGTTCCCAGCTGCGGCTTGCCCTGGTGGTGGCCGTCGGGTTCATGTTGATTCTGGGCGCGTTCCCGGTGTTGCTGGCAGCCGTGCCCGGCCTTGCCGAGACCAGAGTTGCCGGCATCCCGTTCGACTGGCTGCTGCTGGGCGCCGGGATCTACCCGGTGATCGGCCTCAGCGCCTGGTTGTTCATCCGGACGGCCGCCCGGAATGAGGCCCGCTACCGTGACCTGGCCGGGGAGAAGTGATTTCCCGATGAATCCCGCTGTCGCTGTGGTGGCTGTCGTTGTGGTCTCCGTAGCAACGGCGGTGATCGGTTTCTACGGCCTGCGGATTTCCCGCACCACCGGGGATTTCTATGTAGCGTCCCGCACAGTCCGGCCGTGGTGGAATGCCTCAGCCATTGGCGGCGAGTACCTGTCCGCGGCCAGTTTCCTGGGGGTGGCCGGGCTGGTCCTGCTCTCAGGTACTGATGCCTTGTGGTTCCCTGTCGGCTACACAGCGGGCTACCTGATGTTGCTGTTGTTTGTGGCCGCCCCGCTGCGCAGGTCAGGGGCCTACACCATCCCGGACTTTACAGAGGCGAGGCTGGATTCGCGTGCGGTCCGCCGCGTGACCAGCCTGGTGGTGGTGGTGGTGGGCTGGCTGTACATCGTTCCCCAGCTCCACGGTGCGGCCCTGACCATCCGGATCACCACGGGGCTTCCGGCCTGGGTGGGCTCGCTGGCGGTGGTCATTGTGGTCTGCCTGACCGTGGTTGCGGGCGGCATGCGATCCATTACCTTTGTCCAGGCGTTCCAGTTCTGGCTGAAACTCACTGCCCTGGCAGTACCGGTCCTGTTCATCGTGTTCACGCTTACCGGCAGCGGCACGGCGGCCGTGGCTCCGGCAGCCGTGAACCCCACCGGAATGGCTCCAGCCGGCGCCTACCAGAACATCTCCTTGTTGGTGGCGCTGCTATTTGGCACCTTGGGACTCCCCCATGTCCTGGTGCGGTTCTACACGAACCCGGACGGCAGTTCGGCACGGCGGACCACCTTGATCGTGCTCGGCCTGCTCTCAGTGTTCTACCTATTTCCGACCGTTTACGGGCTGGCGGGCAGGATGTTCGCGCCTGAACTTGCCCGGTCAGGACAAGCGGACGCGGTGGTCCTGCTCCTGCCGGGGCACCTCATTGGGGGAACTGCGGGAGACCTGCTTTCGGCGCTGGTGGTGGCCGGCGCCTTTGCCGCGTTCCTGTCCACCACCTCCGGTCTGGTGGTGTCTCTGGCCGGTGTCATCAGCCAGGACGTCCTGGGCGGCGGCGTCCGCGGCTTCCGGCTCGCGGCCGTCATCTCCGCTGTGGTCCCCCTGGGCTTCGCCGTGACCACCGATTCCCTGGCTTTGGCCGGCAGCGTGGGCCTGGTGTTCGCGTTCACCGCTTCCACCGTCTGCCCCGTCCTCCTGCTGGGCATCTGGTGGCGCGGCCTTACCGACACCGGCGCCATAGCCGGGATGGTGACAGGCGCCGTGCTCTGTGGGGGCGCCATGGTGTGCGGGGCTGTCCTGGGCGCCGGGGGAATTCCGTTCTGGCTGGCCCAGCCGGCGGCGTGGACAGTCCCTGCCGCGTTCGCAGTGATGGTGTTGGTCTCCCGTGCGACGAAAGACAGGATCCCCAGGACCATGCCACGGGTCATGACGCGGCTGCACACGCCGGAACGGCCGCTGGTCACCGAACGGTGACGGTCCGGCGCGGCTGCAATGGGCGGCGCCGCTGCCCTCGCGCCTTGCCTCAGTAGGGTGCCCACGAGCGGCATGTCCGATGTGAGTGGCGGCGATCCGGGAAGGGCCCACGACGGCGGCCGTCACCGGAATGTCGGGGTCCGTCGCGGTAGGGGCTTTTTGCGGCCTCACCTTTTCCTTGCGACGGCGGTGTACGGCGCCAAGTCGTATCCGGCCCTTTGGGGCCGCCATCAGACAATCTCCCCCACGCCGCGGGACGGCGAATGAGCTTGCTCAGTCGATGGCAGCCATAAGTTCGACCACGCGGTCCAGGAAGGCGTCAACCTGGGTTTCCTCGTACCCATCCTCGCCCACCACAGGGCGGAAGATGGCCCGGCGGACACTGTCCACGCTGAGCGGCTTGTCCTCCTCCAGGTAGCCGATCAGGTCACAGCAGAGATTGTCCACGTCCAGGATGTTGTAACTGCGGACCTTCTTCTTGGTGGGGCGCCGGAACCGGTCGCCATCAGGCCGGTGGAGGCGGCCCCGGAGAATACCGGAAAGATTGCCGATCTCCCGCAACCAGGCATTTTCGCCGCGGGCAGCAATCAGTTCATCCCGTTCGCGGCGCGCAAAGGCGTCTTCAAGGCGGTCCAGTGCTGCGTCCACCACGGCGGCGGAGTAACCGCCCTTGACCGGATCAAAGGAGACGGCGCGGACATCTGCGCTGCTGACGGCGTGGATGGCGGCCTTCGGCGTCTCGAGCGCCACCTTGGCCCGCTGGAGGAACTGGTCCACCTGCTTGGCGTTGTAACCAAACTCGTTGCCCCGCACGCGTTCAAACGACGCGGGAATTTTCCGTTGAAAATCCAATGCCACTGTTGTTCCTTTGTTGCTCTTCAGCTGGGTCAGGTTTGTGCACCAGTCTATTTGGCGCTGCCGGTGTCCGGCGAAGTGGTCAGGCAGGGGTGGTCGGGCTCAGACCCCCGAGACCATCGCGAAGAGGACAAACGCCACGGGTGAGGCAAAAACGATGGAGTCCAGCCGGTCCATCACACCGCCGTGACCCGGCAGGACGCTGCTCATGTCCTTGATGCCGAGTTCACGTTTGACCATCGACTCGGCAAGGTCGCCCGCAGTGGACGCTGCGACGAGTCCCACGGCCAGGATCACGCCCACCCACCAGGGCTTGTCCAGGATGAAAATGCAGGCCAGGATTCCGATCAGCATGGCCCCGGCGATTGAGCCGCCAAACCCTTCCCAGGATTTCTTGGGGCTGATCTTGGGTGCCATGGGATGCTTGCCCAAGGAAGCCCCCACAAGGTACCCAAAGGTATCGTTAGAGACCACCAGCAGGAGCATCACGGCCACCTGCCAAGCCCCGGGCGGAATCGTCCCGCCCGGCCAAAGTCCCACCGGTGTGGCAACGCCGGGAGCGTGCAGCGGCAGCGCAGCGAAGCTGATGAAAAAAGGCACCCAGCCGAGCGCGAACACCCCGGCAAAAATGCTGTTCGCTGAGCCGGCAGGGCTTTCCACCGATCGCCACAGCAGCACCGCCACGCAGCTCAGGAGCATGGCAAACAGCAGGCTTTCCAGACCGCCGAAATACGCCGCGAACGGCATGGCGATGGTTCCCACCATGACCGGGACAATAGGCATCCTGGTCCCGTTTGCCTCGAGGGCGCGGTAAATTTCCCAAACGCCAAAAACGGCGAAACCCGTGGTGACAGCAACGAATCCAAGCGGCAGGAAGAGCAGCCCACCCAGCACACCGATGAGCATAGCCAGGCCCACCACGATGGCTGCCGGAAGATTCCGGCCGGCTTTGGGGGTCGGGTTGCTCCGCGGCTGCTTCCCCTTAGTGCGCGCCCGCTGTGCGGGGGCCTGCTCTGCCTGGCTCATCAGACTTCGAGCAGCTCTGCTTCCTTGCGCTTGAGCAGCTCGTCGATGCCGTCCACACGGGACTTGGTGAGCGCATCGAGTTCCTTTTCGGCGCGGTTACCTTCGTCTTCGCCGGCTTCGCCGTCCTTGACCAGCTTGTCCAGCGTTTCCTTTGCCTTGCGCCGGATGTTCCGGATGGAAATCTTGGCGTCCTCACCCTTGGTCTTGACGATCTTGACGTATTCCCTGCGGCGTTCCTGGGTCAGGTCCGGGATGGTGATCCTGATGACGTTGCCGTCGTTGGAGGGGTTGGCGCCCACCTCGGAGTCGCTCAGGGCGCGTTCGATGTCGCGCAGGGCGGTCTTGTCGAACGGCGTGATGAGGATGGTGCGGGCATCCGGGATAGCGAAGGACGCGAGCTGCTGCAGCGGGGTGGGTGAACCGTAGTAATCCACCAGCACCTTGTTGTAGAGGCCCGGGTTTGCCCGGCCGGTGCGGATCGACGCGAAGTCTTCCTTGGCTACCTCTACTGCCTTGTCCATCTTCTCTTCGGCTTCGAGCAAGGTTTCTTCGATCACGGTCTCTCCTCAGAAATCAGTGCAGTCCGGCTACCGGTTCCATGCACAATCTTGGTTCAGTGTTCCTGGTTCCAGCAATGTCCCCGCCAGCGGGGGATGGAACCGTGCTGAAATCATCCTAGCCGCAGCTAGGGCGTCACCAGGGTACCCAGCTTTTCGCCCAGGATGGCGCGGGTAACGTTCCCTTCACCTTCCATCCCGAACACCACCATGGACAGGTTGTTGTCCTTGCACATGGTCATGGCGGTCTGGTCCATGACCCGGATGTCGCGGCGCAGTGCGTCGTCGTAGCTCAGGGTGTCGAGGCGCTCGGCAGCGGGGTCCTTCTTCGGGTCGGCGGTGTAGACGGCGTCCACGCCGCTCTTGGCCATCAGGACAACGTCTGCATGGACTTCCAGGGCACGCTGGGCGGCGACCGTGTCGGTGGAGAAGTACGGCAGTCCGGCGCCTGCGCCGAAAATGACCACGCGGCCCTTTTCCATGTGGCGGATGGCGCGCCGCGGGATGTAGGCCTCGGCAACCTGACCCATGGTGATGGCGCTCTGGACGCGGGTTTCAACCCCGGCCTGCTCCAGGAAGTCCTGCAGGGCCAGGCAGTTCATGACCGTACCGAGCATGCCCATGTAGTCTGCCCGCGAGCGGTCCATGCCGCTCTGGGACAGTTCGGCCCCGCGAAAGAAGTTTCCGCCACCCACAACGATGGCGACTTCGACGTCGGGAACTGCGGCGGCGATCTGCTTGGCCACACCGCGGACCGTGTCAGGGTCAACGCCCAGCTTTCCGCCCCCGAAGACCTCACCTGAGAGCTTCAGGAGGACGCGGCGCCGGCTCTTTTCTGGCTGGCTTGAAGTATTGACGGCTTTCATGGGTGCCTTCCCGTTGGTGAACTCTGAAAAAGGTTATCGTGCTGGGTGGCCAAAGGTCTCATCTGGCCCTTGCCGGGTGCATGCAAAAGGGGCGGCCACCGAAGTGGCCACCCCTATTGCGGATTCGACTAGGAGCCTACGCGGAAGCGTGCGAAGGACGTGCCCTTGACGCCGGCCTCTTCGAGGACCTGTGCCACAGACTTCTTGGCGTCCTTCGCGAACGCCTGGTCAACCAGGACTTCGCCCTTGTAGAAGCCCGTGACGCGGCCTTCCACAATCTTGGTGAGGGCTGCCTCGGGCTTGCCTTCAGCCTTGGCAGTCTCTTCAGCGATACGGCGCTCAGACTCGACCAGGTCCGACGGAACGTCTTCGCGGGTCAGGTAGTTCGGGGACATCGCTGCGATGTGAACTGCAACGTCGTGTGCAGCGGTGGCAGCGGCTTCGCCTTCACCGTCGACAGCGAACAGGACGCCGACCTGAGCCGGGAGATCCTTGGAGGTCTTGTGCAGGTAAGCGTCAACAGTGCCGCCTTCGATGCGGGAGATCCTGCGGACAACAACCTTCTCGCCCAGGATTGCGCCCTCTTCGACAACGACCTCGGACAGCGGCTTGCCGTCAACCTCGGTGGCCAGGAGGGCTTCGAGATCGGCAGCGCCGGACTCCACAGCAACGGCCAGGACCTTGTCAGCGAGCTGGATGAACTTGTCAGCCTTGGCAACGAAGTCGGTCTCGCAGTTGACCTCGATCATGACGCCGACGCCGTTGCTGACCTTGGCGGCCACCAGACCTTCAGCGGTGGAGCGGCCCTCGCGCTTGGTAGCGCCCTTGAGGCCCTTGATGCGGATGATCTCAATGGCCTTCTCGGCGTCGCCGTTGGCTTCGTCGAGAGCCTTCTTGACATCCATCATGCCGGCGCCGGTGCGCTCGCGCAGAGCCTTGATGTCAGCGGCAGTGTAGTTCGCCATGTGAACCCCTCTGTCTAGAAAATGTATGTGGTGTACGGACCGACAGGACAGCGGCTCACTGGGTGAGCCGCCATCCTGTCAGTGCTCCGGCGTTGCGGGCAGCGCCGGAAAATCCGGATTTACTTGTCTTACTTGTCGGCGTCGGCGGCGGGAGCCTCGGCAGCGGCCGGAGCTTCCTCGTCAACCGGAGCAGCAGCTTCTTCAGCAGCCGGAGCTGCGGCTTCTTCTGCTGCCGGAGCAGCTACAGCGGCTGCAGCCTCTTCGGTCTTGCTGCCTTCGAGGAGTTCGCGCTCCCATTCAGCGAGCGGCTCTTCCGGAGCCTCGGTGGTGCCGGTTGCACGCTGGTTGCGGGCAATGAGGCCCTCAGCGACGGCGTCGGCGACAACGCGGGTCAGCAGGTTTACGGAGCGGATGGCGTCGTCGTTGCCCGGGATCGGGAAGTCGACTTCGTCGGGATCGCAGTTGGTGTCCAGGATGGCCACAACCGGGATGTTCAGCTTCTTGGCTTCGTCGACAGCCAGGTGTTCCTTCTTGGTGTCCACGATCCAGAGCACGGAAGGTGCCTTGGTCAGGTTGCGGATACCGCCAAGGTTGGTTTCCAGCTTGGTGAGTTCACGGCGAAGGAGCAGCAGTTCCTTCTTGGTGTACGCGGAACCGGCGACGTCGTCGAAGTCGATCTCTTCCAGTTCCTTCATGCGCTGGATGCGCTTGGAAACGGTCTGGAAGTTGGTCAGCATACCGCCGAGCCAGCGCTGGTTCACGTACGGCTGTCCAACGCGGGTAGCCTGCTCAGCAATTGCTTCCTGGGCCTGCTTCTTGGTGCCGACGAAGAGAACGGTGCCGCCGTGTGCAACGGTGGCCTTCACGAACTCGAAGGCGCGGTCGATGTAGGACAGCGACTGCTGAAGGTCGATGATGTAGATGCCGTTGCGCTCCGTGAAGATGAATCGCTTCATCTTCGGGTTCCAACGGCGGGTCTGGTGTCCAAAGTGGACGCCGCTGTCAAGCAGCTGGCGCATAGTTACGACGGGCATGCCGACGCTCCTTCCGGCAGGTCATTCATGAGAAAGCCTTACAGCCCTCTTACCCTGCCAATAGTTGACGGTTGGTTAGCGTGGCCCAAGGCGGGCCGTGCTCCTGGCATCCATTGCGACTCTCATCAGGACCGCGAAGGAACTGACCGCAAGAGACGCAATCCTCCGCAATCAAAGCCGGGGCTTCGGAAGTGGAGGTCTGGATGCGCGTAGTCAGCTGCTGCTCCCCCGCATTCCTGAATGAGGCGTGCTGACGCAATGCGTTGAGGGCACAGCAAACTGCTCCACCAAGTGTACTACAGGCGCCAATATTCGAGGACACTCAATGATGTTGTCAACGGATGTTTTGCGGTGCCGTGCCCGTGCCCCGGCCCGTCGGCGGCCGGGGCACGGGGCCGGTGGTTAGTCGGTCCAGCCGGGGTAGGGCTTCCGGTCCCGGTCCGGGAGTTCCGCCGCCGCGGCGGGGAGGCTGTCCGGTCCGTCGGACTGGCCGGAGGCCCAGTGGAAGAACACCTCGGCGGTGATCGCTTCGTAGCAGGCCGCCTGGGCCCGGAACCAGTACGTGGACGTGTCGCCTTCGACGTAGGTGCCGTAGCCGAACAGTTCCCCGGTTCGGTCGCGGGTGCGGGCGACGGCGAGGATGATGTAGGGCCAGGATCCGGCGTCCCATCCCTCGCTGCCCCAGTTCGGCAAGACCGACCAGGCGGTGCCTTCGATGGTGTCCATCCAGTCGTACCCGTCACCTGCCCGGTTGTCGGCGGGGAGGACCGGTCGGCCACCGGCTCTGTGGTGTCGCCGCTGACGGCGTGGGGCATGGTTGTTGTGCTCATGAGGGATGCTCCGTTTCGCTCGGGCGGGGCGGGCGCCTGGCGTACCGGCTACCCCTTCTCCCCCACCATGTTTTTTGCCTGCTGGCGGAGCATCGCGTAGCTGTGCCCGACGGAACCGGGGCAACCCGAAGGGCAAACAGCGGGCGGGTTGTGTGAGGAAATAAGCGCAACGCCGAACACGAAACGTCGGCTGCGCGGCCGGCCGCAGCACGGTTGAGCCGGTGGAGCGGGCACGTAGGATCCAACGGACAGCAGCAAAAAAGGTCAAGAAATGCTTGTGCTGTCCGAGCGCAGCGAGGCCCTTCGCGTTGTTGCTGACCAGGGCCCCGCTCGGCGGCTCGGGGGGTTGGGCGCCGTCCCGACTAGCGCCGCGGACTCACGGCCCGGGCGTGGGGCCTGGCCGGCCGATGGCGGCGGGCCCCGGCCGGAACGGTGGTGATGTACAACCAGCCGGGCCGGTCGTTGACCGTCCATCCCGTACGCGGAACAGCCGGGGCCGGCTTCATCTTCCGCGGCCCACCCGGCCTCGACTATCGCGACCGCCAGGCCCAGCAACGGATCATTCTCGACGCCTAAACCCCGCATGAGTGGCCGGTGCCTGAACTGCCCGACCTACGCGGCCAGGTGTGCGCCGCCGACGACCTGTACTTCGACGCCGTCAGCCAGGTCCGGCTGCCGGGCCGGTCCCGGGGACGGGTAACCCTGCTCGGCGACGCCGCGTCCTGCGTATCGTTGGTCGGAGACGGGTCCAGCCTCGCCATGACCGGGGCCACCACCCTCGCCGGAGCCCTGGCCGGCACCCCTGGTGACCCCACCACCGCAAGCTGGCCAACTCCCGCCAGCGCAGCCACGTCCTGGCCGCCGCGCTGCTCGTCCCCGCGACCCGAACCGGCCTCACCGCCCGCAACCTCACCGCCCGCCTACTCCCTCGCTGACCACCGAAACCCCAGCCTCGACCGTCACCACCCGGAACCTTTCCTGTTCTGAACGGCAGGTGAGCTGCGGAAACTCACAGAAATCTCTCTCGAATCCCCGGCGCGAAACCGCTACAACAAGCGAGATCCTCACCATCCGAAAACCGCGCCGTGGCGTCCGCTCCCGGGTCGTTATCCGGCCATGCGCCACCCATCTTGAGCAGGCGGCGCAGTCCCTGTTCGGCCTGCGAGTAGTTCTGGAAGGGCAGCGACAACACCACATCCAGATGCTGTGCCTACAGAACAATGGAATGCGGCAGATGGCCGGATCGCTGAACACGCCGACAACCCCTGCCAAGCGCAGGAAACCGGTGGTTGGATGGGACTACGTTCTGTCCCCCGAGGCATGAGGAGCCGTTGTGCGCGCAGCCGACCTGCAAGTTGCTTTACCCGTTGTGCGCCGCGAGACCAATGCGGTGGAAGCCGGACGCCTGATCGCCGATAGCGGCCTGGTGGGGCTGGTGATTGCAAACAAGCTGGGAGTTCCCACAGCCATAGTCTCAGCCGTGGACGTTCTGCGGCTCATGGTGCCCGGTTACCTTCTCGATGATGTGTCGCTGGCCGCCGTGTTCGACGAGGCCGGGGCCGCCGAGTTGTGGGAATACCTCGCAGAACGGACCGTCGGGGAGATGCTTGACGATGAGGGCGTTGCCGTCCGCAAGATCCTGACTATCGAGTCCGACGCGACCCTGGTCGAGATCGCGGCGCGCATGGTGGATGCCCGCACCCAGATTGCCCTGGTCCGCGACTCGCCTCGGGATGCCCCGATGTTTATCACTCTTCCCGCCGTCATCAAGGCCGTCCTGGCCAGCGCCGGCGGCCCTGGCTCACGGAGCGAGGAGCAGTGACGGTCCAGGTCATTCTTGCTCTTGGTGTCTTTCTCACAGCGTATGTTCTGATCGCTACCGAAAAACTGCCGCGGACGACCACCGCGCTGGGCGGCGCAGCTGCGATGGTCCTGATCGGTGCCACCAATGACACGGGGATGTTTTTTTCGGCCGAGAGCGGGATCGACTGGAATGTCATCTTCCTGCTGCTGGCCATGATGATTATTGTCGGCATCCTCCGGCAGACCGGCCTCTTCGAGTTCCTCGCGATCTGGGCGGCGAAGAAGGCCCGGGGTTATCCGTTCCGGATCATGGTGATCCTGGTGGTCATCACCGCCGTGCTCTCGTCACTTCTGGACAACGTCACCACGGTGCTGCTCACCGCCCCCGTCACGCTCCTGGTGTGTGAGCGGCTCGCGGCACCGCCCGTTCCCTTCCTGATCGCGGAAGTGATGGCCAGCAACATCGGCGGCACGGCCACTCTGATTGGCGACCCTCCCAACATCATCATCGCCAGCCGCGGGGGCCTGACCTTCAACGACTTCATCATCAACCTCGCGCCGATCGTCGCGGTGCTCCTCGTCGTCTTCATCGGACTGTGCCGCTGGATGTTCCGCTCCGCCTTCCGTTTCCATCCGGACCGGGCCGCGCGCGTCATGGCCCTGAACGAGAAGGAGGCGCTGGGGGAGAAGTCATTGTTGATCAAATCGCTCGTGGTGGTGGGCCTGGTGCTGATCGGTTTCGTTGCCCGCCCGGTGCTGGGGCTCGCACCGTCCCTGGTCGCGATGCTCGGCGCAGGCCTCCTCATCCTGCTCGCCCGGCTTGAACCGCGAAAAGTGTTCGGAGACGTCGAATGGGAGACGCTGCTGTTCTTTGCAGGCCTGTTCATCATGATCGGTTCCCTGGTCAACCTTGGAGTCATCGACGCGGTGGGCGAGGCCGTCGCCTCTCTCATCGGGGACAACTACGACGTCGCCGCCGTCGCAATGCTCGCAGGCTCGGCTTTCGCGTCCGGCATTATTGACAACATCCCCTACGTGGCCACACTAGCGCCGATAACGCATGACCTTGTGGAGGCAGGCGGCGCCGCAGCCAAGCCCCTCTGGTGGGCGCTGGCCCTCGGGGCGGACCTCGGCGGCAACGCCACCGCCGTCGGAGCCAGTGCAAACGTCGTCGTCATCGGGATAGCGAAGCGCTACGACCACCCCATTTCGTTCTGGACCTTCACCAAATACGGGCTGGTGGTCACCGCCGTCACCATAGGGCTCTGCGTGCCCTACCTGCTCCTGCGGTACTACCTGTTCTGACGGATGACTATGGCCGCGGCCGCATAGCCAACGATTATCGCCAGCCCAATAAGGACAGGTCCGCCTGTCGCAGTGATGCGAGGTTGCGTCCCTCCTCCATGGTCCGGCAGCGGAAAAGAGAGAGCAAGAGCAAACGACCAGCTGTGCTTGCAACTATCCAGGCCATGGAACGCAGCCGCGTGCCCATCACGGTCGCGGAGGTTGCCCGACGCGCCAGCGTCAGCCCCAGGGCTCGTCCGGCAGGAACCGCTCATGCGCGAAGTCAGGAACGCCAGAGCCCGACTGACCAGCGGAGTACATCCCAAGGCGACGGACTCAACCGGCGGCTCGCTCAGCGTCGAACGCGAGCTCCTGCGCCACGAAGACCAGCGGCTCCGCCACGCGATACGCAAGCATCGCCAACTCATTTCCGAACTGCTCGGGGACCAGATCGACCGGACGGACGCCCAATCCCAACTACTCCACGTCCAGGAACTGACAGACCAAACCGCCGCCCGGTCACGGCAGGCTAGCTAGCGAAGCACTCCAACAGATGCATCAGTTGCAGCACCAGCCCATAGCCCCTGTCTGCGGACTTGGAGGGTGATCGACTCCTTTTCGCGGCACGCACTCGCCGTCGGGCTGGTCGTGGAGAGCGGTGGAAGAGCCGGATCAAGACTATACGGCCATGGGTTTACTCCGAGTCCGGATCGGTGGACCACATGAGTGCGTGACGCCATCCCCGGAACTTCACCCTCCCCCGGCCCGGATCCCTGCCGGGGCAGCCATGATCCCGGCGATGCCTGGCACCGTGAGGCTGCAGCGTTGTGGACGCCGGCTGAACGAGTCACTCGCACGGACCTCGGTCCGGCTGCTTCGAATGAGCGGCCTTCAGCCGCGGCCTGCAAGGGGCGGCCCAGAAGACAGCCTTGACCACTCGCCAACGACGGGCACAGACTGACACTGCCCAGGGCCGTCGGCTGCTGGGACGCGAAAGGACAGAAGAATGAACGGGACCGGTACATTCCTGATCGTGGTCGGTGTCGACGGTTCCGAACAGTCGCTGGCCGCACTTCACTGGCCGTGGACGAAGCGCGCCTGCGCCACGGAAAGGTCCGGGTCATCACCGCCTGGCACTATCCTCCTGTGCCATCCAGGGTAGAAGACAGCGGTATCGACGACTCCTTTCACGCCGCTGAACGTGTCCTGGACATCGCCGGAAAAGTAGTTCGGGATTCCCCCGCGATTGCGTTGCTGGATGCGGCGAAAGACGCGGACCTTCTCATCGTGGGATCCCGCGGCCACGGAGGTTTCGCCGGGCTCCTGATCGGATCAATCTCCGGCCAGGTCTCCCACCATGCGCCCTGCCCCGTCCTGATCGTCCGGCCCAGGAGCGCCACCTGATTCCTGGCGCCAAAGCAGTTTCGCTCCTGAATTCTGGCGCACGCAAGCAGACGGGGGATGCGGATGATCCCGATGCTCACGCTCGCTTTCGCGGTGCTGCTGGTACTCGGCGTTCTCATTTCCGAACGCGCCAGCCGAACGGTGCTTTCCACGGCGGTACTGTTTCTTCTCGGCGGCTTTGTCCTGGGCCAGGGCATGCTTGGCTTCGTTCCCATACAGCCCGGGGATCCGGTGGTGGGGGTTCTGGCCCAGCTGGCCCTGTTTTCCGTCCTGTTTACCGACGGAATGAAAGTGGGACTGTCGGACCTTCGAAGCGCCTGGCGTTTGCCTGGCCGGGCACTGCTGCTCGGGCTGCCACTGACACTTCTTGTCACCGCACTGCTGGCCCATTACATTGCAGGTCTTCCCTGGCTTCCGTGCTTCTTGCTCGGTGCAGTGCTGGCACCGACCGATCCGGTGTTCGCGGCCGCCATTGTGGGGCGCAAGGAAGTTCCGGGGCGCTTACGCCACCTCCTCAACGTCGAGTCAGGACTCAATGACGGGCTGGCCCTGCCCGTAGTCCTTGTGCTGCTGGCCCTCGGTGGCGGAACGGACGTCGGGATCGGGGTCCTGGCCGAAGAAATAGCTCTGGGCCTGCTTATCGGAGTTCTCGTGCCGCTGATAGTCATTTGGCTGGAGCGGCTTCCCTTTTTGCTGGCAACGAAAGGACTGCAACCGCTGGTGGCGGTATCCATCGGCCTGCTCGTACTTGCCATCTGCCTGGTGACCGGAGCCAACCTCTTCCTCGCAGCGTTCTCGGCCGGCATCACCGTGGCCACCGCAGGCCCGGGTTTCCGGGAGGAATTCGAACAGTTCGGGGAACTGGTGTCGGAACTGCTTAAGCTGGCCGCCATCCTGGTCTTTGGTGCGCTGATCACCCCAACGTTCCTGTTCGGAGAGATCGCGTGGACAGGGTGGGTATTCGCAATCCTGGCTATCGTCGCGGCCCGCCCGCTGGCTCTGCTGGTTTCGTTCCTCGGCACACGGCTGCCGGCCAAAGAGCAACTGGCGGCGATGTGGTTCGGCCCCAAAGGGTTCGCCTCTGTGGTGTATGGGCTTCTCGTCCTCGAATCAGGTGTGCAGCGCTCCGATGAGCTCTTTCATCTCGTGGCGCTGGTCATTGTGCTGTCCATCCTCGCCCATTCCTCGACCGACGTCATCGTCGCCAGGCAATTCGAGAATCACCCTCCCCCAACACCGTAATACTCCCCCGATTAGAACCGCAGCACGCCCGTTCAGTGGAAGTCAGGCAGTCATGCTGTTGACGGCCCGGCACACGCCGTGCCGGGGTCTTGGCAACATACCAATCCGAGGACAATTGCCACGGTCATCCCTCAAGAGGCCTTGGGCCGGACGACCAGGACAGGACATGGTGCGTGGTGGATTACCTGGGTCGAGACCGAGCCCAGATGCAGCCCGGGAAATCCGCCGTGACCCCGTGAGCCGACGACGACGAGATCCGCGTCCTGGGCGGCGTCGAGTATCGCTGACGCCGGTGAATCACTGCGAACAACCTGCCCGGTGGCGGCCACGCCCTCATCTGCAGCGGACTTCAGCGCCTCAGCCTGCAGCGTCCCTGCGATTGTCTCTGGAGACTCTTCAGCGGCAATCTCACCCGCCGCCGTTTCCAGCACCGCCGGGTACCACGCCATCGGCGGCTTGCTCCAGGCCGTGATCAGGCGGAGCTGGCCGTTGCGCTGGCGGGCCTCGGCCACCGCCCAGTTCAGTGCTGTCTGAGAATGTTCGGAACCGTCAAAACCAACCACAATCGTGAATGAGCTGTTACTGGTCATTTGTCTTTTCCTTTCACCGGCCTCAATGAGCATCCTAGACCCCGCGTTCCCGCGCCGTTCAGAGTCGGTAGTGCTACGGTCGGCACAGGCACGGAATCCGGCCGTCACTGTCGTACAGATTGGGCGCAGCATATGGATAGCGGACCTCCGACACCCAAGGCGGCGTTTCATCCCAGGACGGCCGCGCGCCGGGACAAGGGAGTGGGCAGGCTCCGCCTGCGTGATGCGGTGGCGATGGCGGTCGGGGGCATGATCGGCGGGGGCATCTTCAGCGTCCTGGGTGTCACCGTCGCACTTGCCGGACATCTCGCTGTCGGAAGCTTCGTGATCGGCGGGGCGATCGCCATGGTGACCGCGCATTCCTTCGCGGCGCTCTCGGCCAGGGCCGGTCGCTCCGGCGGCCTCTTCGTCTACCTGCACAATGCCGGGTTCCCGCGCACCGGCTCCTACATCTCGTGGCTGCTGATGTTCGGTTATCTGATCGCCGTAGGAGTCTATGGGTTCACCTTCGGCCACTACGCGGCGCACGCTTTTGGTTTGCCGGGGGCATTCGCGAACGTTTTCGCTGTCCTGATCCTGCTGGTGTTTTTGGGGATCAACCTTCGCGGGGTTGGGGCATCGGCGCTGTCTGAGGACCTCGTGGTCCTGATCAAGGTCGGGGTTCTGGCCCTGATCTCCGTCATCGGGTTCGCGCACTTTTCCCCGGAACGGCTTGCCCCGCTGGATGAAAAGGGTCTGGCCGGGGCCATCGTGGCATCGGCATCGATCTTCGTCGCCTACGAGGGGTTCGAACTGCTTTCCTACGATTACGATGACCTCGTCAGGCCACGCTGGACACTGCCACGGGCACTCTACCTCTCGGTCGCGCTCGTCACCTTGATCTACGTCACTGTGACGATCGGCTCTCAGATGCTGGTCAGCGACGAGGTCATCGTGGCCCAGAAGGAAGTCGCGTTTGCCGCGGCCGGCCAGGTGGCCCTGGGGCCGGCGGGGTACTGGATCGCGAGCCTCGGGGCGCTTCTGGCGGCGAGTTCTGCGATCAACGCCACCCTGTTCTCCACGGCACGCCAGATGCACGAGATAGCGTTGGCAAACGAGCTACCGGCGGCGTTCGCAAGAAGCAGGGCCGGTCTGCCCGTCACCGCGCTCGTGTTCCTGGCAGTGTTCGGTGCGGCCTTCGCCATGCTGCCGGACATCACTGCCCTGCTGACCTTCGGATCGGCGGTCTTCCTGGCCGTCTTCGGAGCCACGAACCTTCTCGCAGCCCGGGTCCTGGCGGGGTTCTGGCCACGGCTGGTCAGCGGTACCGGGTTTCTGGCCTGCCTCGGCGCCCTGATCGTCCTGGTGATCCAGCTCATCCTCCACGACCAGGCCACCCTGCTACTCATCGGCGTATCCCTCGCATCCGTCACCAGCCTGCGACTCGCCTTTGTCTGGCACCAGAAACGCGGCCCGGCAAGCGGTGCAGTGTGAACCAAACCAGCGCCTGAGGAACGCCCGGCCCTGCCCACACGGGTGACCAGCTCGTGGGACACTCAGGCTGCCCGCCCCCGCCGGGGTCCCGCCGTCACCGGGACGCCAGAGATCCGCGACCGCCGAACGGCCCGAACGTGCGCCGGGCCCTGAGCCCGGCCGCGCTAGTCGTGGCGGGGCTGCAGGGTCCCGGCCCGGATTTGGAGATGCCCGCCCCGGGCAGACCGGCTGAGGACGCCCGCACAGTCCTCCTCCACGGCCTGGAAGGGGTGGGCTAGGATATCGGCTCCGCCAATCCTGCAGGCAAGGCGGGCGAGCGGCGCCAGCCAGGGTGCCCGTCCGGCCGGCGCCTGCATGTCCACGACGCAGACGCGTGCCTCCGCGCGGAGGAGGCCGGGGATATTTGTCCAGGCGCACCGCCAGGCCGGCATCAGGGAGAGGGATTAGGTGGCGAGGGCGCCGTCCGAGGCGGCTGCCCCGCCCTGGTCCCGGATCCGGGCCGTGACGGTCCGGGCGTCGAGGCTGGTCATGTCGGCCTGGACCAGGATGACGTTGACCCAGCCGTGGTGCGTGGCCCCGGAGTTGTGCCTGGCGGAGCATTCCGGGGCTGCGGTCGATGCCGATGATTGTCCCAGCGGGTCCGATCCTGTCCTGCAGGAGCGGGAAGTTCAGGCCGGTCCCGCAGCCGATATCCAGGATCTGATCCCCGGGCCTCGGGTCGAGTGCATCGATGCCCAGGATACGTCCTGCCCGGTACACGGCGAACTCGCCGGAGAGCACGTCGTAGGCCGGCGCATAGATGTTGTACTTGTTTTTGACGGTGCCCTCCCGTTCCAGTTGGCCACGCACGCTGACGATGGGGCAGGATTGGGTGCCAAACTTACCCGACGACGGAGGGCACGGACATGGTGGACAGGGACGGGATTGTCGATTTGCTGGTCCTCGGCGGCGGCACCGCCGGGCTTGTCGGCGCGATGACGGCCGCCGACGTCGGCGCCCGGACGGTGCTGGTCGAACGCGACCGGACGGGCGGTGATTGGCGTGGACCGGCTGTGTCCCGTCCAAGACACTCCCTGCCGCCGCCACCACGACCCGCACAAGGGCAATGCTCACCGGGCAGGCCCCGGACTTTTCCCTCGTGCGCACCATGATCCGGGATGCCATCGCGCCATCGAACCGGTGGATTCCCCTCAGGCCCTGGAGGCTGCCGGGGTGCGGTTCATCAGGGGCGCTGCAAGGTTCTCCGCTCCCGGCGCGGATCCGAGGTCACGCTGATCATCCGGTCAACGATCCTGCCCAGAGAAGACCGCGAAGCAGCCGCACTAGTCAAGACCAGCCTGGAAGCGGACGGCATCCGGATCCTGGAACACACCCGTGTGGAACGGATCAGCCCGACCGGATCCGGTTCCCGTCTGGAACTGGACGAGGGCACAGCCCTCACCGCCGACACCGTCCTGCTGGCGGCCGGACGGACGGCGCGAACCGTCGGGCACGGACTCGAACAACTGGACATCTCCACGGACGCCCACGGCCAGATCATCACCGATCCCGGGATGCGCACCACTAATCCGTCCTTCTGGGCCACGGGGGATGTCACCTCCCATCCCAGGTTCACTCATGTTGCCGGGGTGCACGCCAGTATCGCTGCACGTAACGCTGTTCTTGGCCTGACCAGCAAAATCAGTCCCATCGTGCCCCGGGTCACCTACACATCTCCCGAACTCGCCGCCGTCGGCACAACTGGCGTCACGGGGACGGACGCCCATGTCCTGACCACCCCCCACACCCACGTGGACCGGACCGTCACCGACAACACCACCGCGGGCTTCACCCGGCTGCACGTAGACCGGGCCGGCCGGATCCTGGGCGCCACCATCGTCGGGCCCCGCGCAGGGGAATCCCTGGCCGAGGTCGTCCTGGCCATGGAACGCCGGCTGAAGACCTCCGACATCGCCGCGGTCACACACCCCTACCCCACCTACTCGGACGGGGTATGGCACGCCGCTATCGCCGACACCCGTGCCCGCCTGCGCGCACCAGCCGCGGCAGCCCTTATCAAAACACTGCTGTTCCTACGCCGGTGGCGGACCGACCTGAACACCCGGCGCAAACGACGATAACCGGGAAGACCAAGGGCAGACCCGATTTCACGTTAGAGGGGCCTGAGCGGAAACGGACCAGGCGGTGCCTTCGAGGGTGTCCATCCAGCCGTACCCGTCTCCTGCCCGGTTGTCGGCGGGGAGGACCGGTCGTCCACCGGCTCTGTGGTGTCGCCGCTGACGGCGTGGGTCATGGTTGTTGTGCTCACGAGGTGATGCTCCGTTTCGCTCGGGCGGGGCGGGGCGCCTGGCGTACCGGCTACCCCTTCTCCCCCACCATGTTTTTGCCTGCTGGCGGAGCATCGCGTAGCTGTGCCCGACGGAACCGGGGCAACCCGAAGGGCAACCAGCGGGCGGGTTGTGTGAGGAAATAAGCGCAACGCCGAACACGAAACGTCGGCTGCGCGGCCGGCCGCAGCACGGTTGAGCCGGTGGAGCGGGCACGTACGATCCAACGGACAGCAGCAAAAAAGGTCAAGAAATGCTTGTGCTGTCCGAGCGCAGCGAGGCCCTTCGCGTTCTTGCTGACCAGGGCCCGCTCGGCGGCTCAGGAAGTTGGGCGCCGTCCCGACTAGCGCCGCGGACTCACGGCCCGGGCGTGGGGCCTGGCCGGCCGGTGGCGGCGGGCCCCGACGGGGCCGGAGGCACGGCGGGCGGGTGACGGCGTTGGCTTCTCAGCTGGAGGATCCGCGCTGCCCCGGCGATCGCGACCAGGATCCCGCCCGCCACTGCCGCGATAAACAGCGCCATGCCCAGGGAAAGCTCGCCCGCGGCGCCGAAATAGTACACGGTCACGCGATCCTGGTTCTGCAGGATGAAGATGATGAGCAACACCAGAAGAACGAGACCCGCACTGACCGCAACCCAGATCATCCCGGCCCGCGTCACGTCCGTGGTCCCATCCCTGTGCTGGGACGGTTTCCCTGGAGGGCGTTTTGGCTTGGAAGGGGCAGGTTTGTTGACCGGCCGCGAGGCGGGGTGCGGCCCCGTTGATGGAGCCGGCGCTGGATCAGCAGCCACGTTTTTTCATCCCCTAACACCGAAGGCGTCCGTCCGTGCCGGACGGATATTCACAGGGTACTCCTCCCGCAAGCCCGCGTCCTCTGCCGGGTAAGTCCCAGCGCTGGCGCCGCGCGGAAGGCTGTGGCTGGGTCACGTCCGGGCGACGAATTCAGTCCCTGATCGCCTCGGCGCGGACAACTTTCTCAAGCGGCCAGCCGGGGCGCCTTTGCGGGAGTTTTCCAGTTGGTGGCGGCCCGCGCTGGTTTCGGGGCTCAGTGAGGCAGTAGGTGGGCGGTGAGGTTGCGGCGGTGAGGCCGGTTCGGGTCGCGGGAACGAGCAGCGCGGCGGCCAGGACGTGGCCGCGCTGGCCGGAGTTGGCCAGCTTGCGGTGGTGCGATTCGTAACCGCGCAGCGCGGTGGTGGGGTCACCGGGGGTGCCGGCCAGGGCTCCGGCGAGGGTGGTGGCCCCGGTCATGGCGAGGCTGGACCCGTCTCCGACCAACGATACGCAGGACGCGGCGTCGCCGAGCAGGGTTACCCGTCCCCGGGACCAGCCAGGCAGCCGGACCTGGCTGACGGCGTCGAAGTACAGGTCGTCGGCGGCGCACACCTGGCCGCGTAGGTCGGGCAGTTCAGGCACCGGCCACTCATGCGGGGTTTAGGCGTCGAAAAGGATCCGTTGCTGGGCCTGGATCTGGCGGTAGTCCAGGCCGGGTGGGCCGCGGAAGATGAAGCCGGCCCCGGCGGTTCCGCGGACGGGATGGATGGTCAGCGACCGTCGGCGCACGCAGTGCACGTTTGGGCGCACTCAAAGCATGCTTGGATGCATTCGACTAGTTTGGCCTTGTCGATGCTTCCCGTGCCCAGAGGGTGGGCGTCCAGCATGGACTGTACATGTGTCATTGGTTTCTCTTTTCCAGGTCTATTCAACAGGTCGTGGTGCATTGCAACGGCGAGACCGTTTTTTACGTCCTGCTGATGGAAAGCTGAACCACCGTGAGCGCCGGAAGATCCGGCTCCGGGGGGACAGCGCTGGAAAGAAGTCCGTCACCGGGCTGCCGCTGGAGCAAAGCGGGCGGGTCCACCGCCCCTGTCTTCAGCGGGGCCGGTTCGCCGCGCGGAGCCTGCCTCCGTTCGCAGCAGTCCCGCTCCATCGGCTCGGGGTCACTACACGGGCCGGCCTGATGGACCACGCGGACAGCCTGAGAAGCCGACGACCGTGCCTCACCCGGGCCGGGTGAAGTTGCCGCCGGAGGAGCCCCTGCCTCAACTCCTTCAGGGCCGGGTGATGGGGTCACCACTGACTGAAAGGGGTTGTGTCCAACGATGGCGTACCGGCTGCCGTGGGTGTGCGAGGCGGCCCCCGTGAGGAGAAGAGCCGCGAGGAAACACAAGAAAGCGCTTCGTAGCGAAGCATCCCAAGCGAAGGCCAACTCAGCGCGGCCATCCCCACTTCCTGTTGGACACGTCTGCGAGCCTATCTTCGGATCTCCATCCGGTTGGTCACACGTGTATTACTTTTGCCACAGCTGAACCCCGTTGGGTTGCCGGTTCTATGTCTGCTGGGTTCCTATGGAGTCGGCCTTGTCCAGCAGGTTTTTTCGTTCGGGGCCTGAGTAATCCCCGGCGCCGATGGCGTTGCGCATGCGGCCCAGGTGGTCCAGGATCTCCATCCGGTACTGGCCCTTCGCATCGCACCATGCAAGTTCGTGAAGGAGCCCCAGGAGGCGGCGCGCGACGGCCGCGTCCGCGGCGCCGTATTGCCGGGGCTGGTTCATCGCCATGTCGAGCAGGTCCCGGAGCGTGGGAAGTGACAGCACCACCCTGACGCGCGCGTCCTCGTCGGTCACGTGCTCCGGGCCGGGGTTCCTTCCCGCCAGCCGGCACAGCAGGGCCGAGAGGTGCCCGATGACGTGCACTGCCGTGGTGGGGTCGTTGATGCCCGGCGAGAGTGCCCGCGCGGCGACATCAACCAGTTGCCGGAACCCGAACCCGACGTCCTGGACGTTGGTGCGTTCATACCCTGTTGCCACAGCGGCATTGACATCTTTGGCCAGCTTCTCGCGGGCCTCGTGTCCTAATATTCTTCCCGGTTCGGCCGCCCAGGCGGTAGCGAAGGGAACGTCCTCCACGAGGGAGCTGCCCGGTTCCCGGTCTATCCGCACCACGGCACCGGAATCTCTCGCGGCCTGCAGGAGTGCGCCTTTATCCAGCGACGTCAGGAAGCCTGAGGAGCTGGATTTGATGTGGAAGGCGCCGGACGCCGGGACGGGTTCGGGCCCGCGTGCGGGCCGGTCCTCGGGAAAGACCCGGTCGATGGTTTCCCGGGTTTCCACGTTGACGTTGCGCATCATGGTTTCCACACGGATTTCCCGGGTGAGATGCGCCAGGAAGAGCACCAGCCCCACGACGCTGGCTATGGCAAGCGCGAACGAGAGGGTGACCGAAATTTCCGGTACGAAGGCGGTGTTTCCGTTGCTTTCGTCGCGGACGCTGCGCAGGACCGTCAGCGCGAAGGCGAAAGATGCCAGAAAGAGGGCCAGCGTTACGTGCACAAACCGGTCGGAAGTGAAAGTCCGCAACAGCCGCGGCGAGAATTGGCTGCTGGCCAGCTGCAGCGTGACCACGGTGAGCGAGAAGGTCAGGGACGTCACCGTGATCAGGGACCCTGAGATGGCCTGCAGGACCGACCTGGCCGCTCCCGGGCCTCCGCTGAAGAGAAAAACACCGACATTCCCGGGCAGTTGGCCGTCGACAGCGGAATCCAGAGCAGGCACCGCCACACCCAGCACCACGGCGAGGGCAACTGACAACGCCGGGAGAGGCCATAACTGGCTCCGCAGCGCGTCCAGCCAGTGCGCGGCACGGCCGTTCATCAGCAGCGGTCCGCCTGTAGTGAAGGCACTTCAGTCATAAGGTCCTGCTCTTCCTACCCGAAGGCCAGCTTTCGACGGGCGATTCAGCTTCACTGCCTACTGTCCTTTGGTTTGCAGCTAACCGAACCGGAAATACCCAGCGTACTGTCAGTGACGTTCCCCTGTCCCTGATATCGGCCGACTACCGTATCGAAGGAGCATGAAGAGTATGTGGTTTGATTCCTGGGCGGATATTCTCCGTGTCCTGATCATCGGTTCAGTTTTGTATGCTGCCCTGGTGGTGGTCCTGCGGGTTTCGGGCAAGAGGACGTTGGGGCAGCTCAACGCGTTCGATTTCATTGTGACGGTCGCCTTGGGATCCACGCTCGCGAGGATCCTACTCAGTTCTGACGTTGCCTTTTTGAGGGGTGACGGCGTTGGCGCTGCTCGCGGGCCTGCAGTTCGTCGTCGCGTGGGCGTCCTCGCATGTGCCCGGGGCCAGATCTGCAGTGACGTCCAAGCCCGTGGCACTCGTTTTTTTGGAGAACTTCAGCATGCCCAACTGCGCAGAAACCGCCTCAGCGAATCTGAGGTGCTGCAGGCGGTGCGTGGCACCGGATCCGGCGACCTCGCCGACACTACAGCGGTGGTGCTTGAAATCAGCGTCATTCCCAAGAGCAAACTCGGCGATGGGTCTGCTCTCTATGGTGTCCACCATGCTCCGTGGTCCGGACATTCATGACAGAACAAGGGCCCAGTGCCGAGGCCCCGGGCGCATCTGCGGGAAGCGGCCGGCTTCGCCGAGCTGACGCACTGGCCCGGCGGCTGGACGGGCCGAAGAAGGTCCTGAATGTCATCCTTTCTTCGTGGTGCTCGGCTATCTGGTAGCAACAGAACCGGCAATGGTCAGCGCCTTCACCATCGGCGGGCTCCGGCGTGGTGTCAGGTTTGGTGCTCGAACGCCAAACGGGGCGGTTAGCCTTCGCATTCCTGGCAATATTGGTGACCGTCGTGTTCACGGGCCATT
Source organism: Arthrobacter sp. UYEF21 (assembly GCF_040546085.1). Taxonomy (NCBI): domain Bacteria; kingdom Bacillati; phylum Actinomycetota; class Actinomycetes; order Micrococcales; family Micrococcaceae; genus Arthrobacter; species Arthrobacter sp. UYEF21. Next base: position 32,417 of record NZ_JBEPNF010000015.1, on the reverse strand, counting down.
TGGGAGCGGTGCCGGACCAGGAAGCAGGAGTGGCACGTAAACTCGTCCGCGGCTTGGGGGACGACCTGAACGGTGAGTTCCTCAGCTACGATTTCGCCGCCCGGAACGCCGAGAGCGTCAGCATCATCGGGTGCGTCGAGTTCCCGTACCACGCTGAGCGCGTCAGGGGCGTTGGCGGACTTTAGTGCCTCAAGGGACTTATCCTGCGTTTCCTTAACGTCGGCGCGCAGTTCATCGTAATCAGCGGTCATGATCCGTTCCTCGTTCCCTGGTTGTCGTCCCGAGTGCAACGAATCCGCAGTGGCGCTTGTTCCCCAACTTGGTTCCGGAGCAGTAACGGCAGGGCGGGTTGTGCTGAGGCACGATGCTGGCCACCACCGCGACGCGGAGCATTCCAGCTCCGCGTCGAAACTAGGGCAGCTCTCGGCCGATTCCCGCCGCTCTTCTGGACGACCGATGCCGGTCGCGCGGCCTATTTGGCGATTCTGCCCACGATCTGGCGGGCCACGAGCCGGTCGATTCCTGGCAGATGGGTGGCCCGTATGATCCAGCGGCGCAGGAGGCGCTGGGTCCGATTGGAGGGGAGGAACGATGACGCGGTGCGCCTCCCGGCGGCCTGCGCCTCCTCGACTACCGGTTGCCAGCGTCGCTCGAATTCGGCGAGGGCTGCGCTGATCCCGTCAGGTGAAGCCACGGGTCCCAGGAAGTCCCCCAGCAACGCGGCACCGGCGATGGCGAGTGAGCCGCCCTGACCCGCGAGCAGCGACACGGCCCCGCAGGCGTCCCCCACGAGAACGGTCCGCCCCCTCTGCCAGCCCGGCATGACAACCTGTGCGACGACGTCGTCGTACGGATGCTCGGGGCACAGCTCCAGCAGCCGGTCGACGGCGTGGCCGAGGCCGGCGAACTCGCGGCGCAGCCGCTCCCGCGGACTCCCGGAGCGCTGGTGCCCTGGCGCGTCTGTGGCATCCCGGTAGACCATGAATGCCGCCACCTCGTCTGAGCGGAGGCTATAGAGCCCGGCCATCCGGTCGATGCTGTCGGTGAGGACGAACCGGTTCCGGAAGCGGGCATTCAGGACCGGCTCGGTCACAATGAACGCGGCGGCCCGCATGCCCAGGGGGCGCAGGTATTCCTCTTCGGGGCCGAAGACCTGGGCTCGTACACCGGAATGGATGCCATCGGCGCCGACGAGGACGTCCGCGCCGAGCGTCACGTCCGGCGGGTCACCGACGGCGACCTCCACGCCGTCCTCACCGCTCCATACCTGGGAAACCGGCGCCCCGTAACGGATTCGCACCCGGCCGGAGGCCACGTCGTCGAGCGCAGCGAGGGCGGCGCGTTCCATGTCGGGGCGCAGCAGGCTCAGGACCTTCCCGCCGGCAAGCCGGGCGAACTGGTCGTAATCGAGGCTGGAGGTGGGGTGTCCTGTTGCATCGACATATTCGGCGGCCTCGACGTGGTAGGCCACCGCGGCGAGCCGCGGGTAGAGGCCGATCCGCTCCGCCGCCTCCACGCCCGGACCAAAGAAGTCCATCATGTAGCCATCGGGGCGCGGAGCGGCCGATTTCTCGAGGACCTCGACGTCCCAGCCGGCCAAACCGAGCTGGCGGGCCGCCACGAGGCCCGCAATGCCCGCCCCGACAACCACAGCCTTCATGTCCCGCCTCCAAGGGTCAGATCCGCCGGGCTGAACGAGCCCGGCCGGGAGCACAGGGAGTTTCGCCGACACCCGCCGGCTCATTCTTGACTCATTCCTCGCGGGATGTCCAGCGCGCAGGATTCCGCAGGGGTGTCATCTATCGGTCACATAGATAACGCTTCGCCACGGGTCCGACCCCGGGTTTGTCGGACGGGATAGCAACCCAGGCCGGCAATACCGCCTCGAGGGGGCCATACCTCGGAAATCGTGGAGAAAAACGGTGCCGCTTGAGTCTGCGGCGCGGATTTCGGGGCGGGACGGACTCGGTCAGACGACCAATGGTGGCGCCGGTGCGGAGAACCGGGTGTAGGTGGTGCCGTCGCGGAGCATGGCCCAGAGGACGTTGAGGCGGCGCCGGGCCAGTGAAAGCATGGCCTGGATGTGGGTTTTGCCTTCGCCTCGTTTGCGGTCGTAGTAGGTCCGTGATGCCGGGCAGGATTTAAGCGCCGAGAGGCCAGAGAGGTAGAAGACGCGCAGGAGCCTGCGGTCGTAGCGTCTGGGGCGGTGGTGGTTGCCGCTGATGCGGCCGGAATCCCTGGGTGCGGGGGCAAGTCCGGCGACGCCGGCGAACCGGTCCGCGGTTTCAAAGACCGTCAGGTCCCCGCCGGTAGCGCCAAGGAACTCCGCGGCCAGGACGGGGCCGAAGCCGGGCATGCTGAGCAAGGTCCGGGTGTGCCGGTGTTCGGTGACCTTCGCGCTGATCAGGGCGTCCAGCTCGGCCAGTTCTTTGTTCAGGGTGACGATCTCCTGGGCCAGGGCCGCGACGATAAGTTCCCCGAGGTGCTGGGCCGGAACGGTGGTGTGCTGGGACTTCGCGGCCTCGACCGCAGCGGCAGCGACAACGGCGGAGGAGCGGGCGCCGTGTTTCTTCAACCACGCCTGGAGCCTGGCTTGGCCGGTGCGGCGGATTCCGTCCGGGGTCCGGTGTTAGGTCAGCAGCAGGAGGGCGGCTTTGGAGCGGCTGTAGTCAAAAGCACGCTCCAGGGCCGGGAAGTACTCGAGCAGCTGGGCCTGCAGCCGGTTGATCGCCCGGACCCGGTCCGCGGACTTGTCCGCCCGGCGGGAGGTGAGGATCCTCACCCCGGTACTGATCTCATCCCCCGCCCGCAGGGGCTGCAGATCCCGGCGCATCCGTGCCTGGTCAGCAATCACAGCGGCGTCCTTCGCATCCGTTTTGCCCTCTCCGCGGTAGAGCTTGGAGGCGTGGTGGACGATCCGGCCCGGGATGTAGAGGATGTTCTGGCCGTGCGCGACGAGCATCGCGATCATGTCGCGTCTCTCAATCAGCGGTCGGGTCATCGCGAAGAGTGCGGGCGGCCAATCCTTCGAAGCCGTCACGACGTGAATCGCCGGGCCACAGCAACCAAAGCCATAACCGCCTCCCCCGGGCAGCCACGACCCTACGACAGCCACGGAACCACCCGTCAACACCACAAGGACAGCATCCGGGCCTCCGGCGGGCGTTTTCCACATGGCAGCACCGGGCACTCCCGGTGGCCGATCCAAGAGGGAATGCTGGGCAGATGAAAGCAACTTTTGTGCTTGCCGCCGTCCTTCTGCTGCCGGCCGCTGCGGCTCCGCAGGCAACGGCTCCCCGCCCCGCCTGGGACTGGCCCCTTGCGCCCAGGCCCGCAGTTATGCGGGCCTTCGACCCGCCGGACAAGCCGTGGATGAGCGGTCATCGCGGCGTGGACCTTAAGGCAACCCACGACGGCGTCCCGGTCACGTCGCCAGCGTCCGGCACCGTGAGCTTCGTAGGCGTGGTGGTGGACCGCCCAGTGATCACCATCGATCACGGGGGCGGACTTCGGAGTAGCTTTGAGCCCGTTGAGAGCCGACTAACGGCCGGAACCGTTGTGGCGCAGGGCGAAATCATCGGTACCTTGCAGGCAGGTCATTGCGGCGCCCTGGCCTGCGTCCACTGGGGCGTCAGGCGGGCAGATGACTACGTCAATCCGCTGGAATTCGTGACGGACCTCCTCCCGTCCATCCTGCTGCCGGTCAGAAAGGCGGACCCAGTCACGAGCGCCGAGCCAGCGGGCAGGGCGGACCCCGACAGCCGGGCGGAGCCAGTGGCCTTAGACGATGGCTGAGACCCCCGTGATGGCGCGCCCGGTCACCAGCGTATTGATCTCGTGGGTTCCTTCGTACGAATAGATGGCTTCAGCATCAGCGAAAATCTTAGCCATTTCGAAGTCCGTGACGATCCCGTTGCCGCCCAGGAGGCTACGACCGATGGCCACGCTTTCACGCATGCGCGCGGTGGTGAATGCCTTGGCCAGCGCAGACTGTTCGTCCTTGGCCTCGCCCGCGTCCTCCAGCTGCGAAAGCCTGACCATCATGCCCATGGAGCTGACTGCGTTGCCAAGGATCTGCACCAGCTGGCTCTGGACCAGCTGGAACGATGCCAGCTGACGGCCGAATTGGTGCCTTTCCACGGCGTAGCGGCGGGCCACATCGAAAGCAGCGAGCTGCTGGCCGACCGCCTGCCAGGCGACGGACAGCCGGGTCACTTTGAGGACCTTGTTGGTGTCGCGGAAGCTGTTGGCGCCCGCGAGTTTGTAAAAGTCGGGAACCACTACGTTGTCCAGAACGATGTCCGCGTTCTGGACGGTCCGTAGGGAGATCTTGTTTTCAATCTTGGTGGCACTGTAGCCGGGCAGTGCCGTATCAACGAGGAAGCCCTTGACTTGGTTGTCGGCAAGGTCGCGGGCGTAGATCACCACCCAATCAGAGAAGGTGGCGTTGCCGATCCACCGTTTGGCGCCATTGAGAATCCAGGTGTCGCCGTCGCGCTCCGCCGTGGTGCGGGTACCGCCTGCCACGTCCGAGCCGCCCAGGGGTTCAGTGAGTCCGAACGCGCCGATCTTCTTCAGCGAATAAATGTCCGTGAGCCAGGCTTCCTGCTGTTCCTGCGAGGCCAGAGCCTCGATGGAGCCGGTGAAGAGTCCGTCGTGGACGCCGAGGAAAGTGGCAATGGAAGCGTCGGCACGCGTGGCCTCGGCGTGGACCAGGCCGGCAAACAGGTTCGAGTAGCCCTGCCGCCTTACGGGACTGACCAGATCGATTTCGGCCAGCTTGGGGATGAGGTCCATGGGGAATTCGCCGCGGTTCCAGCAGTCCACGGCAATCGGCCGGACCTCGCGGGACAGGAAGCCCCGGATCTCGGCCAGGCGGTCCCGCTCCTTGCCCGCGAGTAGTTGCTCGAAGGCGAAAAAGTCACCGTCGGCATACGGAAGGTCGTTGATGTCAATGGATTTCCTGGACATGGTTCCTCGCTCGGGATCAGTGCTGGCCGCAGGGCTCCAAGGATGACCATCCCCGAAGCAAGTGAAGTTACTGGTGAGTAACTTACCGCAACTGCCTTCCCCGATGCAACGCCGGCCGTGGAAGGCAGTTGGACCGGCGGCGTCGCGGCAGATGAACGGTGCGACGAACTTCGGTAACGTCGGGTGCAAGGATGTTGCAATCTTTTTGCTTGGGGGTCGCTCGACGACCATGTGACTTGGGAAGACAGCCTTATCAATGTCGGTTGGCAACTCTAAACTGGTCGAGTAAGTAATCCATGGAAGCGAACCCAGTTCCAAAGCCGAAGCTTGCGACACCTGCCTTGTTGCTGAGCAGCGTGGTAGTAGCCGCCGGCGTCACCTTGTCTAAACAGTGTCCGACGACAGGCTCGGGTTCAGGCCCTGGTGCCTGCCTCCAATGGAGTGGATCCGTTGCCTGCTGCCGAGGCTGAGACAGCCGGCGTGGCGGGGGCAGCGGGTGTGTCCAGACCAAGCCTGCGGCGGTCGCGCTGCTGGTTGACGAATATCAGGGCCAGGATTCCGAAGGTCAGCATAAGGCCGCCGGCCAGGGCGAAGGCTGCCTTGTAGCCTTCCGCCGGGGTGGCCGCGCCGCCGATCAGGAAGCCGGAGACTGCCGGGGCGAAAACACCGCCGGTGGTGAGGACGGCGTTGGCGATGGAGAGGTTGGCGCCGCGCTGGGCGATGGTGGTCAGTTCTGCGACGATCAGGTAGGTGATGGCGAACAGCGCCGGTGCGGTGCCGAAGCCGAAGACCATGAGGGTGATGGACAGGAAGGGGGAGGTGGTCAGCGTGGCCGCCACCAGGCAGGCGCCGGCGAAGGTTGCGGCGATGCTGAGCACCCAGCCGCGGGCCTTCCGGGTGGGGACGCCCCTGAGGTGCAGGCGCTGTGTCAGTGCGCTGAGGCCCACTGTGGCGATGGCACCCCAGGCGGCCGGCAGCGCGATCATGGTGCCGGCCTGCTGCCCGGTGAAGCCCAGCACGTTCTGGAAGTAGGCCGGGCCCCAGGACATGGCCAGGGTGAAGGTCCAGTAGCCGAAGAAGGACGCCAGTACCGCGAAGATCCAGCTGGTGGAGAGGATGGTGCGCCAGTCGCGGACTTTGGCCTCCACCACCACGGGAGCTTCCTCCGGGGCGATGCCGTCAATCTCCTGCTCGGCCTTCCGGCTGGTGTACGGGCCTTCCTTGCCCACGATGATCCAGAACAGGGACCAGATGAGGCCCAGGATGGCCAGCACGGCGAACGCTGTCTGCCAGCCGAACTGCCCGATCACCCAGGCCAGGACCGGGGCGAAGGCCACGATTCCCAGCGTGACACCGGCGGACGCCAGAGCGGCCGGTGTGGCGCCCTTCTTCTCCGGGAACCACTTGTAGATGCCGTGCATCAGCACCGGTGCCAGCGGGCCCTCGCCGGCGCCCAGCAGCAGGCGGCTGGCCCAGAGGGCGGGCAGCGACGCGAACAGCAGGATGGGGGCCTGAGCCAGGGACCACAGCAGGCACAGCACCAGCAGGATCCACTTGCTGGAGACCTTGTTGGCGATGGGGGCAGCCACGATCTGCGCCACGCCGAAGGTCAGGAACATGGCACTGCCCACCAGGCCGAACTGCTCGGGCGTGATGCCCAGCTGCTTCATCAGGGGCACGGCGGCTATGCCCAGAACCGCCTTGTCCGCCCAGCTGAGCATCATCAGGAAGAGCAGGCAGACCGTGATGATCAAGCCGTAGCGGTTGCGTTTGGCCTGGGACCAGGTCCGGGGATCGCGGGAGTTTTCGGAGCCCGGAGCCACGTCGGGAAGAGGAGTTGCAGACACAGTATGCCCAATCGTTGAAGAGGGAGCCTTTGCTGGATTGCAGCGGCATTTCCTTGACTCTAGGCTCCTGTGACGGGCCTTACATTTTAGCTTTCCGTTGGGTGGAAAGACACTTTCCGGGGCGCGGCACACCGGCGATCGTCCCGGAGCCGGTCTCTCCCAGGAAAGCGAGCAGGCCCATCCCAAGGACGCTCAGTCCACAGGTTAGCCACCAGGTGGTGCCCCAGCCACCGGTGCGGGTGGCCAGCAGGGCGAAGAGCATGGGGCCCAGGAAATTTCCTACGTTGAAGATCTGCTGCGTCAGCCCCAGCACAGCCGTGACGGATCCGTCGGCAGGGGCGATGCGCACTGAGTAGCTGGTCATTGCGGCAGGGATCAGGCCTCCGACGGCGGAAAACGCAGCAATGAGGCCGAACTGGATGAGGAAGCCATTCCCGAAGCTCGCCCAGGGGACGGCGATCGTGGCCACGGAGGCGGCGGACATCGCCAGGAAGGTCCAGAAGACAATTCTCCGCTCGGGCACGCCGCGCTGGATGCGCTGACGGCGCCGAGAGCGTTGACGCCGCCCACGACGGCACTGAGGATGCCGGGCCACGCGCCTTCCAGCCCGGCTGACCGGTAGATGGACGGCAGGAAGCCGAGAACGGCCATCCACTGGGCCGTATAGCAGGCGAAGACCACCCCGGTGATCCACGGCCGGCGGGTGGCCACAGTGCGGCCCACCCGGCGGAGCGCGGGTGCAGCCCGGCGAGGGCCGGTGGCACATCCCTGGGCACGCGGCGCAGCAGCAGCGGCACCGGGAGCAGCGTGACTACGGCCATTACCAGCCACCACTGCCGCCAGCCGGAGGCCTGGAGGAACACCGCTCCCACGGTCAGGCCAATCAGCGCGGCGATGCCCTGGAACGTGGCCCAGCTTGCTAGCGCCACGTTCAGCCGTCGCGGCGGTGCCACCTTGCGGATCAGGGCAGGGGCGACGACGACGGCCAGCAGGAACCCGACGCCCTCCAGCGTCCGTGCGGCCATCAGCAGTTCCGTGCTGGGGGCGGCCGCTCCGAGCGCGGAGGCGGCGCTCAGGAGGAGCAGGCCCGAGACCAGGGGTCGGCGGAGGCCCGCCATCTCCCCGCCCACGGCAGTTGCCAACCCGCCCACGATGCTGGCTACCTGGATGATGCCCAGCAGCAGCCCGGCCTGCACCAGCGTAGTGCCCAGATCGGCTTGGATGTCGGCCAGTGCGGCCGGCAGCTTTCGCCAGCGAGCCGTGGGCGGGCGTGTCGAGGTCGACGGTGAGCAGCAGGGAGGCCAGATCGGGCCGGGCTTCGTCGTGGACGCTGATGTCAATGTCGTAGGAGAACGCCTTCAGCGCGTGAGAGACGAGTTCGCTGGTGCCGGAGAGACCCGCGCCTCCCTCGCGGGTGTGGTCCTTAACCGGCCCCACGACGGACACCGGTCCGGTGAAGCCGTCCACCGGGTTGCCCCAGTTCCACAGCAGGAAGCCGGGCAGTTTCCCCTACATGGTCCGAGTGCAGGTGGGTGACAAAGCCGGCCTTGAAGTCCTTGCCCCGGAGCCCTGCTTCATGGGCGGCGCGGGAGCAGCCGAGCCCGAAGTCCACCATGTAGAAGGCGTCGCCCACCACGAGGGCGCTGGAGATGCCGTTTTCCGGTCCGCGGATGGCCGGTCCGGCGGCGGTGCCCAGGGTGATCAGTTCGACGCTCAAGGTGAATACTTCTGCAGTATGGGTGCGGGATCAGGAATGGCGGCGGGCATTACGGACGCGCGTTTCCAGGTATTCCTCCAGCCCCCAGCGGCCGCGTTCGCGGCCGACGCCGGAGGATTTCCAGCCACCGAACGGGGCATCGGGCTCCACAAGCGTGTGCTGGTTGATCCATAGGGTTCCGGCTTCGAGCCGGGAAGCGATGGAATACGCGCGCTCCTGGTCCGGGCTCCACACGGAAGCACCGAGGCCGAATTCCCCGGCGTTGAGCCCGGCGATGGTGGCATCGAGATCGTCATGGGCAACGATCGGCAGTGCCGCACCGAACTGTTCCTGCTCCACCAGGTCCATGCCCGGCTCTGCGTCGATCACTACCGTGGGGGCGAGGAAGTAGCCGTGCAGGTCGCAGCCGGGACGGCCGCCGGTGATGATGCGGGCGCCGCTGCCGACGGCGGAGTCGACCAGGCCGTGGACCAGCTTGAGCTGCGATTCGTTGTGCATGGGGCCCATGGTGGTTCCCTCCGCGATGCCGTGACCCAGCACGTGGCGAGACGCCTCGGCGGCGATGGCCTCGGCCAGTTCCCTGCTGCGGCTGCGCGGGACGTAGACGCGCTTGACCGCCATGCATACCTGGCCGGCGTTGCGGAACGCGCTGCCCACGATCCCGCGGGCCGTGACCGCGAGGTCCGCGTCGTCCAGCACGATGGCAGGATCGTTGCCGCCGAGCTCCATGGTGACGCGCTTGACCGTGGCGGCAGCCTGCTGCGCGATGGAAATCCCCACGTCGGTGGAGCCGGTGAAGGAGATCTTCCGAAGGCCCGGGCTGGTGGCCAGGGCAACGTCAGGCATTGCCCCAACCCGATTTCAGCTTCCAGGCACCCTGCACCCCTGTCAGATTTGCCGGGGCGTCCGGGTACGGGCTCCGCTCGTATTTGTTCCGCCGGGCGAAATTCGCTGACGCTAGACTCGCAACGAAACGGGACGAATGAAAGGACGTACGAAGGCGATCCTGTTGGTGGCAGCCGCGTGGACCGTCGCCGCACTCATCGCGGTACTCGGAGTCACCGCATGGCAGACGATTTGTTACTACATGGAACCTGTTGCGGATACGATAGCTGATCCTGGGAGTTACTCCCTCGCCGCATACTCCGGCCTACTGGCACTCGCCCTCAGCGTCGCGGTGAGCGTGGGCATCACCCTTCACGCCGCGCGCTGCCGGCACTCCCCCACAGCCTGACCCTCAGCACACAAGGCCCCGACATCCTGGCCCCGGAGCACAAGGGCGTTCCCCGTGAGCACATCGGTTCATCCATCACTGTGCCTGTTCCCAACACCGGCATGGCACCCTGCAGAGGCGAAGCCCGGCAACCTAGCTCCTGACCTTCAGGTACTGGTAGAGGGTTTCGCGGCTGATGCCGAATTTCCGGCCCAGGCCCGTCTTCTGCTCCCCCGCCGCAGCCCGCTCCCGCAGCTCACTGGCCTTCTCGGCCGAGAGTGCTTTCTTGCGGCCGCGGTAGACACCGCGCGCCTTTGCCAGTGTGATGCCTTCGCGCCGGCGTTCACCGATCAGGGCCCGCTCGAATTCGGCAAAAGCACCCATCACCGACAGCATCAGATTCGCCAAGGGTGATTCCTCCCCGGTGAAGACCAGCTGCTCCTTAACGAATTTGACCCGCACGCGTATCTTCGTGAGTGCCTGGACCGGAGATCGTCCAGATTCCGGGCGAGCCGGTCCATACTGTGCACCACGAGGGGTGTCGCCGTCGCGGATGAAGCGCAGCAGCTCATCAAGCTGGGGGCGCTGGGTGTCTTTGCCAGAGGCCTTGTCGGTAAAGACCCCCTCCAGCTGGACGCCCTCGAGCTGGCGTTGAACGTTCTGGCCCAGGCTGCTGACCATATGCGCCCGCCGCCCCGTTTCCGATTCCATGCATTTATTCGAAGGTAGACACCACGCGACACAACTACGAAGCGATCGAGGAAGAAGCCATCGGACCCGAGAATTGCATAATGTCGTGCTTCTCCATACCCAGTAGAGCAGCACTCATTTCGTCCGGGTCAGATTCAGGAGTTCCCGAAGGGCGGGACGCGCTTCGAGCCGGAGCTTTATGGATTCCGGCAGGCCATCCACGGTAACGGAGTCCTGGGTGATGTTGATGGTGAGCCTGTTTCCGGCAAACGGCACGTTGTCGATTCGGAACTGCCCGAAGCCTTTTGGAAGTTCCGGTGCGAGCCAGAGCTCGTTCCAGGGAAGGGCAGGGTCGAACCGCATCAGCATGCGGATCAGATGGATCGGAGCCGCCGCCGCCCACGCCTGGGGTGAGCACGCTGCAGGGTAGGGTACCGGATTTGGGAACCTTTCACGGTCCAGTCCGCAGAACAGCTCCGGGAGCCGGCCGCCGAAGTGCTCGGCTGCTTCGAACAGTCCGTAGGCGATTCTCTGGGCCTCGTCGATGAATCCGTATCTCATCAGCCCATGCGCTATCAGGGCGCTGTCGTGCGGCCAGACGGAACCATTGTGATAACTGAGAGGGTTGTAGGCCCCCATCGTGCTGGCCAGAGTGCGGATACCCCAGCCGGTGAACATTTCCGTGGACATCAGGTGCGCCGCTACTTGGGCTGCTTTGTCGGTGTCCACGATGCCCATCCAGAGACAATGACCCATATTTGAGGCCAGGGCGTCTACTGGCTTCTTGTCCCCATCCAGGGCGACGGCAAAATATCCCCGGTCCGGCAGCCAGAACCGTTCATTGAACGCCTCTTTCAGCCGGACCGCCCTGCCCGCCCAGAGATCGGCTGCTTCGGTGTCGCCGTCGTCCAGCGCCATCAGGGCACGCCCGACATAGGCCCCGTACGTGTAGGCCTGCACTTCGCACAGCGCTATGGGCCCCTGAGCGAGTGAGCCGTCGGCGAAATTGATGCCGTCCCACGAATCCTTCCAGCCCTGGTTTATCAGCCCGTGTTCAGTTTGCCGCTGGTATTCGACGAATCCGTCGCCGTCACGGTCGCCGTAGTTCTCGATCCATGCCAGCGCGCGGTCTGCGGCCGGCAGCAGGGCGTGGACTGCCTCCGGTTCCAGCCCCCAACGTCCCAGCTCGCTAAGGATGCCGACGAACAACGGGGTGGCATCCGCGGTTCCGTAGTAGATACTGCGGCCGCCCAGAACGGACTCCGTGCTGGTACCCAGACGCACTTCATGGAGGATCCGGCCGGGCTCTTCTTCCGTGTCGGGGTTAACTTCCTTGCCTTGGTGGTCCGCCAGCGTCTGGAGGGTGCCTAGTGCCAAGGAGGGATCCAGCAGGAGGGACATAAGGGACGAGAGCAGGCTGTCACGCCCGAAAAGGGCCATGAACCATGGAGCGCCTGCCGCAGCTACGACGCGGTCGGGGTGGTCCGGATCAAAGATCCGGAGTGAGCCGAGATCCTCCTGGCTGCGCAAAATCGTATTTCGGACGGAGGCATCACCCAAGTTAGGGATGGGCATGGACATCCGCCACGAAAAGAGACGATGCCGGGCCTCGGAGGAAACTTCATCAGTGCCATACGCCGCCGTTGAAATCACCGCCTGCCCGTTCAGATAGGGCGTGGCAGTGAACGTCTGAGCCCACTTCCCATGGGCAGGAATGGTGACCGTACACACGAGTCGGTGGCCCTCTACAGCGGCGCCTGGTGCGCGGACAACAAGCCCATGACGCCGGCCCTCCCCTTCACACTCAAGGAGGAGACTATCGCCCTCTATCCGGATCTGCTGCTGCCCCGGGCTGGCAGGCCTGCCATCCTTAACCTCAAAAAGATCGGCGAAATCGGCATTCACGCTCAGGGCGAGCCGTAAAGTGTTAGGCACCGCCAAGTGATTCTCGATCGTGATGGTTTCCGTAAGACCGGCACCAATGATCCTTTCCCGCTCTATCAGCAACGGCGTATCAGCGCTGCCGGAATGGCCGCTTAACCTGCCTATAAACACGGCCCGGAAGGGTTCCACAGCCGTCGCGGCAAGCGCCTCGAGTGGAACGTCATCAACGCTAACGTTCCACTCGGATATGTACCGGGTGTCGTGAAAAAACGCGCCATGGGGACTCCCCGAGTGCATGTCACCGTCGGACGCAGTCAAACAAAATGAGGAGCCATCAAGAACTGTGACGGCTCCCGCGCCCGCCGGACCGGCTGCGTTGTCGGCGTTCCAACCCGACATTTCGCGATCCTCCTAGCATCAGGCAATCGACCAAAAAAGACCTGGATGCGGACCAAGGCTGGGCGACCGGCTGGCCCGCATATCAGAACTATCGTCCCTTGCCCCAGCGGAAACAAGCCCCCATCAATTCCAACGCCCGAATGGTGGCTCCTCCCCGGTGATGTTCCGGAGCTCAGGCGAGCGACCAATAGCGAAGCCTCACTTGTACGCAGGTACGGGAGGCCGTGTAGAGCTGACTCTTCCGTAGGTCAATTCCGATCTGGGAGCACCGGTTTGTGACCACCGAGGCTGAAAATCGCGACGGCGATGAGTGCTTCGGGTGATTTGAAGCCGAAGGCGATGCGGGTGATCAGTCTGATCTTCGTGTTGATCGATTCGACACGCCGTTTGGAGAGCCCATGCTCTATTGCGGCGAGGATCGCGGCACGGTGGTTGACGATGCTGCGTTGGAGCTTCGCGAACGCGGGGATCCGGCACCCGCGCGCCCGGGCAACCCACTTATCGAGGGCTTCAGCGGCTTCGTCGTGGGGCAGTTTGAAAATGACCCGGAGTCCTTCCTTGAGGTAGTAGGCCCGGCCGAGGGTGGGGTCGGTCTGCACGATCCAGGCGAGCTGCTGCTTCTCGGTCAGGTTCTCCGGGTTCGTCCAGAGCGCATAACGGGAGTTCTTCACACCGGCTGCGCGGGCACTGTCCGGGGGGGCGCCGCGTCTTTCGCGGGCCGGCAGCGGCCGCGCCTGGCCTCGCTGGCCCGGGCCGCTTTACGGGCGTCGTTCCACGCGGCCCCGTCGGCGGAGACATGCGTGATCCGGGAGCAGCGTTCCACCCCGAGGGCGTCGAAGAACTTGCCCAGGGTGGCCTTGTCCTGGCCCGGCGCCGCCCAGACCAGCCAGCCGCTGTCGTGGTCGACGACGACGGCCAGATACTTGTGGCCGCGCTTGTAGGAGATCTCGTCGATGCCGATCCGCCTCAGGCTGGCGAACTGGTCGTGGAGTTTGCTACGACTCAAAGCGGATCTCCTCCCGCGCCCCCGGCCTACCGCATCGCGGTCCTCAGGGACAGCAATGGACGCGGCGGCTCCATTGAAGTCTGCGACACCCTGCTCCCGGGTCGAAGTGGTCGGTTGTGCAGTCGCAACCGTCCGCCGTCATCTTTCCCGGCGGTGAATCCATGGCCGCGATGCAGGCTCGGTCGGTGGCAGCGATTCGACGCCACGATCGGCCTTCGAAGCCGAGTACAGGCCAGGGGCCGTGTGGGTGGCGGTGAGTCACGGTGACATCATCAAGTCAATCCTCGCCGACGCGCTCGGCATGCACCTTGACCTGTTCCAGCGTATTAACGTGGGCCCCGCCTCCGTATCGATCGTGCGCTACGGCGCTAGTCGGCCGAGCGTCCATGCGACCAACACCGACGCGGGTGATCTGTCGTGGCTGTCGAACGGCATCCACTCTGGCGATGCGCCGGTGGGCGGCGGTGCAGGGCAAAAGGCGCCATGAACCTCATGTGCCTAAAATACTGACATGCCTAAACGTGTTCATGAGTTTGCCTGGCCTGATCGGGTCGTCGTTGGCACCATCGGCCTTCCGGGGGCGCGCACGTTCTACCTGCAGGTGCGCGCAGGCACGCAGATCTTGAGTATTGCCCTGGAGAAGCAGCAGTCGGCTCTGCTCGCCGAGAAGATCGACGAAATTCTCGACCAGGTCATCACCGTCGAGGGCAACCCCTTCAGCGTTCCCACGAGTACTCCCATGGAACTTGTCGACGATGACAAGCTCGAGGCCGTTCAGGAGCAGTTTCGGACCGGCGCCATGAGCTTAGGTTGGGACCCACCGACGGCGCAGGTCGTAATAGAGGCCTACCCCATCACCGATGTCGATGCTGATGAGAACGACGAATCCCTTGATGAGGACGCCGCTAACGAGACCGAGATGCTGCTGGTACGAATGCCGGTCGGCACCGCCCGCGCATTCGCCAAACGCACCCGTGAGGTCGTGGGCGCCGGGCGTCCGATGTGCTTGCTCTGCGGTTACCCCATAGACGCCGACGGGCACATCTGCACCCTTCCCGAGGTCTGATGCCAGCACCGGACCTAGTTAGTGATGGCCGAGCTGACGCTCACCGGCCGCATCACGACGGCTTCAAACGCTACATTCCTTGGCAGCATCGGCGAGGAGGTGGTCGTCTATAAGCCGATAGCAGGCGAAAGTCCGCTGTGGGATTATCCCCACGGCACCCCTGGCTCACCGTCCGGGCGAACACCACGACCGCACGGCTCCAAATTTGGCGTGATTGTGCGAGTTCGTGAGCGGCCAGCGATTCTCGTAACTATGCTTCGAAACCTCATGGTTGAGTCGGTGTATGCACCGTTAGTTATGAGCGGTGGAGCCGCTTCGCGGCGTTGTGGTTCTGCGAAAACGCTCTTGCGGCCGGGTTGGGTAGCGGCGGATGATGGCGGTGCCGCGGTCGACGCCGATGTGTCTTAGTGCTTAGAGCCTGTTTATGAGCGTGGCGTGGAGGGCTTCCACGGGAACCGTGGATTGGTGCCGCAAGCCCAAAAGCATCGGGTTTGATGAGCCCGTTTAGTAGATTCCTGATTAATTTCCCCGCCCTTCCCGCGGCACCTGGCACCACCAGCCGGTGGTGTCGTTGGACCAGATGCGAGGAGTAGATGATGGACATCGTGCACGAGCGTGCCGCAGGAATGGATATCTCCAAACGTGATGCGAAGGTCTGCATCCGGGTACCGGGAATGCGGGTAGGAACTTTCAGGAGGACTGTGACCACATATGGGGCGACGACGAATGAGATCGTGCGCCTACGGCGTGATCTTGAGGCAGCCGCGGTGACAGTGGTGGTGATGGAGGCCACCGGCGACTACTGGAAACCGTTCTATTTCCTGCTGGCGGAGTCGCTGAATGTGCAACTTGTCAATGCTAAAGCTGCGCGGAATATCCCGGGGCCGAAGTCGGATGTCTCAGACGCGACATGGCTTGCGGAGCTCGCGGCTCACAACCTGCTGCGGGCCAGTTTCGTGCCGCCGGAGCCGATCCGGCAGTTGCGGGATCTAACCCGCACGCGGTCGAACCTGACTCATGAGCGCACCCGCGAGTAGGGACGACTGGAAAAAGGGCTGGAGGGACTCCAACATCAAGTTGTCCTCGGTCTTCAGCACGCTGAGCACCCAATCAGCCCGCCGCATCCTCGATGCTCTCTCATATCCGGAGAACGTAACCCGCAGACCTTGGCTTCGCTGGCACACGCCTCGATGGGCCGCAAAATCCGCGGCGCTAGTCGAAGCCCTCACGGGCCGTTTCACCGACCACCACGCATTCATGGTGCCTTTGCATCTGGACCGCATCGACCAAATCGAGGCGACCCTCACGGCCCTCGACGCCCGCATCGACTGCGATGGAACCTTTTTCCTTAGCCCGGGAGCTGCTGATGACCGTCCCCGGGATATCGAAGAATGTCGCTAACGTCATCATCGCCGAAGCCGGCGTCGACATGAACGTCTTTGACACGGCGGGCCATCTCGCATCATGGGCGGGAGTGTGTCCCAGCCGGAACGAGTCCGCTGGACGAATAAAATCCACCCAAACCCGGCCCGGCGACCATTACCTCAAAGCCGCATTGGGAATCGCGGCACTGGCCGTTTCCCGATCAAAAACGACCTATCTCGCCGTGAAATACCGTCGCATTCAATCCCATGCCGGCGCCCTGCGCGCCGTAGTCGCTCTCCAACACACGCTGCTCGTCATCGTCTGGAACATGCTCCACGACGGAGTCGCCTATGACGAACTCGGCGTTGACCATTTCGACAAAACGAACCCGAACGCGCCAAAAAGCGGCTCCAACGCCGAATGGTCTCGCTCGGTTTGAGCCCACCCTCACGCCCATTTCTGCAGGATAGGTCACCTTCGTTTCCTTAGTAGTAGACACGTCGGAGCAGCCCCTGGCGAAACTGATCGGTCACTTTCAGAAGCTGAGTGCGCAAACCTTCCCGTGGTTTCGGGGGTGATGTTACTCAATTCCGGATCGAGGTGTCTGCAAAGCTCGCGGTCATCTGGTGGGCCGAGTTTGAGGACACTGACCGGGCGCTGAACACCCGGCGCCGGTACCGGGACATCATGGACAACTTCGTCAGCCCGGGCATCGGCGGAATCCGGATCCGGATCCGGGAAGCCACCGTCTCCACCCTGGACAGGTTCCTCAAAACCATGCGAACCAAGCACGGCAACGCCACGGCGAACCTCTGCAAGACCGTCCTGTCGGGCATGCCGGGCCTGGCAGCCAGGCACGGCGCCCTTGACGGGAAACCCTCTGCGTGACGTTGCCACGATTCCAACCAACCACAAGGAGGTTCGGGCCCTGACAGTCGCCGCGGTCGGCGCACTGCGCGCCGGCCTCCGCCAATGGGAGGCCAACAAGAAGCAGGCCGGCCGCTACCCCACGGTGGACATGCTCGACGTCGTCGACATCATGCTCGCCACCGGCGCGCGGATTGGTGAAGCCCTCGCGATCCGCTGGAAGGACATCGATCTGAAGTCAGCCAAGCCGGCAGTCACCGTGAAGGGGACCATCGTCTACATGCCGGGTCAGGGCCTGACCATCCAGGATCACCCTAAGAGCGCCCATTCCCGTCAAAGGTACTTCCTACCCGCCTTCGCCGGGGAAATGCTGCTGAGGCGGCAAATTGGGCAGCTGGAGGCCAACCGTGGGACGTGGTGTTCCCATCTGCCGTCGGGTCGCTCCGGGACCCCAACAATTTCCGCAGGCAGTGGCGCTCTGCCCGCGACGAGCTCGGCTTCCAGTGGGTGACCCCGCACACCTTCCGAAAGACCGTCGGAACCCTGCTGGAAGCCTCCTCCGGCATGGCCGTCGCGTCCGCCCAGCTCGGGCACTCCAGCGAAAACGTCACGCGGAAGCACTACGTCCAAAAGACCCACGAGGCGCCGGACAACACGACTGTGCTGGAGCCGTTCGGCCAGCGCCGGGAATGATTCCGGTGGGCAAGCGGTGGACTACTACCTGAGAACATCAAAATTAAAGAGCCCCTGATCCACGTTTCCGCAGTTCAAGGGCTCTTTTCAGGTAGGGCTACTCGGACTTGAACCGAGGACCTTAGGATTATGAGTCCCGCGCTCTAACCAGCTGAGCTATAGCCCCATGCCCTCTGCTTACGAGATCCATGGAGGACTTCGGATTCAGCAGGGCAAAAACACTCTAGCAAACCGGGACGCTTCCTCAGACCACCGTTGCTGCTGGTCAGGTCGCGGCGGCGGCGGCTGCCAGGCCGACAGCTTCCTGCGATCAGACCACTTTGTCTTCGAAGCTTGCCCCCCGGTAGAGGTCCTCAAAGGTTTGCAGGGTGCCCTCGATGCTGTGCGGTTCCACCATCCGCCTGCTGGCCTGGCCCATCGCTGCCAGCTCGGCGGCAGGCAGCTGAAGGATGCGGGTAATCTTCGCCGCGAGGTCGTCGCTGTCGTTAGGAGTGAACAGGTAGCCGTTCTCGCCGTCGCGCACCAGGTGCGGCAGCGCCATGGCGTCTGCCAGCAGGACAGGCGTCGAGGCCGACATTGCTTCCAGTGTCACCAGGGACTGCAGTTCGGCAGTACCAGGCATACAGAACAGGTCCGCCTTGATGTAGGTCTCCCGGAGCTGTTCATCACTGGCCAGGCCAAGGAACCGCACCCTGTCCTCGAGCCCAAGCCGTTTCGCCTGCGCCTCCAGGGACTGGCGGACTTCACCGCCGCCCACTACCTCCAGGTGGACGTTCAGTTCCGCAGGGGTCTTGGCAACAGCGTTGATGAGCACGTCCACGTGCTTCTCCTCCGCCAGCCGGCCCGCAAACACCACCGTAGGACTGGCATGCCCTTCGATGACCTCACCGGGCTGCAACTCATAGGCCGCAGCATCGATCCCGTTGGAAAGGGGCA
Source organism: Arthrobacter sp. UYEF21 (assembly GCF_040546085.1). Lineage (NCBI taxonomy): Bacteria > Bacillati > Actinomycetota > Actinomycetes > Micrococcales > Micrococcaceae > Arthrobacter > Arthrobacter sp. UYEF21. The sequence goes on along the minus strand of NZ_JBEPNF010000015.1, from coordinate 13,763 downwards.
GCACCTTGCGCAGGAAAGCATGCTGATGCATGGCCTTGGCGGCCAGGGGCGTGGGCGTGGTGACGACGTCGGCCTGGCCCATGACCTTGCCCATGTCCTTCCAGGAGATCTTGCCGATGATGTCCTTGAACCACTGCGGGAAGGGCAGGAAGGGGTTCAGGTTCTCCGGCATGAAGTGGTTGGTGGCCACAATCCTGATGCCCCGCTTCACCGCCTCATACAAGACGTGCTCGCCGATCATATAGTGGCTCTGGATGTGCACCACGTCAGGCTTGACCCGGTCGAACAGGAGGCTGATCTCTTTCTTGATCTCCCAGGGAAAGCAGATGCGGAAGTACTCGTGGGTGAACACGCCATGCGAGCGGAGCCGGTGAACAGTTGCCTCGGAACGGAACTCGGTGAAGCTCGCGCCGTTATCCGCCCGACAGGCCAGCACGTTCACGTTGTGGCCGCGGCCGGTCATGCCCTTCGCCAGCCGGTAGCTGAACTGGGCGGCCCCGTTGATGTGGGGCGGATAGGTATCCGCGGCGATCAGGATGGTCAGAGGGCGCTGGTCAGAGGGCGGTGTCACGTGGAGAGCTCCTGAAGGTCACGATGCGCAGCTGACGCTGGATGCACCGGGTGGCCGCCGGCACGGTGGCGCGGGGCCTCTTAGTGATAATCGGCTAGGTCAAGAATCGGCTGGTCAGTGGGACAGGCTAGTGGGACGCCCTGCCCGCCGCCTTCCGCGCATCTTTCTTGCGCTTGGTGACCTCGGGGTGGTGCCTGGAAAGGGCGATCACCCCCACGATAGCAAGGGAAGCTGCCGTAGCCATGCCAATCGCCATGACGGCGTGGACGTCAGGACGCAACTCTCCCAGGATCACGATGCCGATGGCGATTCCGACGATCGGATCAATGACCGTCAGCCCGGCAATGACCAGGTCAGGCGGGCCGCCAGAGTATGCACTCTGGACGAACCAGGAACCGAGTCCGCCGGCGGCCGCAATGGCCACCACCGAGTACCACTGGACGTTGAGCAGGACCAGTCCGTTCGGATCCAGCAGGTGCTTGCCGATGATGCGGGTCAGCACCGCCACAAAGCCGAACAGGACGCCGGCACCGAGGATGTAGACGAAGGCGCTCATCCGGTGCCGGAACATCACCGTCAGGGTGCCGAAGACCCCCACCGCCAGGGCAAGGAGCAACACAATGGTGAGTTCCTCGTCCTGGCCAACGTTGTGGTTCTCCTGCGTCACGTTCACGGCAAGGAGGACAAACAGCGCGGAACCGGTCACGCAGGCCGCGATGGACACCATGGTGGCCCGGTTGATGGTGATGTCCTGGTCGCGTGCGTTCACCACGGTGGTAATGACCAGCGCGATTGCCCCGATCGGCTGCACCACCGTTAGGGGCGCTGACACCAGCGCCACCGCATTCATGCCCATCCCGACACACAACAAGAGGAGGCCCAGCATCCACCGCGGGTTGCGAAGCAGACGGAGGAAGCCGTGTGAACTCAGGGCGAGCCCACCCGTGTCGGCCTTGACGGCGCTCCCCTGCTTTTGCGCACCCAAGGCAAGGCAGAATGCCCCAAGCACCGCCAGCAGAACCGCCACCCACACCATCAGGCGGTGCCGCCGTCGTACTGGTCGCCGTTGTGCTCGTTGCCGTTGTGCTGGTTGCCGTCCTGCTGTTTGCCGGCCTGATGTGACTGCATTTTGCCTTTTCGCAGAATGGCCCAGAAATAGTTGTAGGCAGCGATCCAATGGCCGGCGAGTCCGAGTCCCAGCACCATCCATGCGGCAACGAACAGGGCGCCGCTGACGAGAGTATCCAGCCGCGACAGGACCAGCAGGGGGGTGCCGAGCAGCAGCAAGCCGGTGCGGACCTTGCCCACCCGGCTCACAACCAGGTCAGGATGGCCGCGGAAGTAGAACAGGGTCAGGACCAGGAGCACGGCGTCCGGCACCAGCAGCGCGGCCAGGTAGAGCCAATGCACGACACCGGCGATCACCAGGGTGACAGCCACCGCGATGAGCGCGAGCCGGTCAGCCATCGGATCCATGACCCGGCCGAGTTTGGACGCCTGATCGAAGCGGCGTGCCACGTACCCGTCAATCCAGTCGGTGCCCGCCATAACCGCAAGGACCACGACGGCGATGCCGTACTCTTTCTGCGCCAAGACCAGCCAGATGAACAACGGCACGCCCATAAAGCGCAGCACAGTCAGGACGTTGGGGATGGTGAAGACGTGGTCGTGGTCAATCTGGGGGCGGCCGGAACGCGCGCCAGCGCCGATGAACTTCACTCCGCTCCCCTCCTCACAGCACAGCGTAAATGTGTCGGTCAGTTATGGGTTCCGGAGCAGCCTGCGCAGCAGCACCACGAAGATGGTGGCTGAAGCCGCTAGGGCGGCAAAGGGCTTCCACCGGACGCCGGCATTCTCAATGGAATCCGAGAACGCGGCGAATTTTTGTCCGGCCGTGGCCTTGCCATGCTCAACAACGGCTTTGCCCTCCCCCAGCTTTTCCTTGGCCGCACCCAGCAGGAAACTGACCTGGGGCTTAACGTCGAGCTCGGCGTCCAGCTCGTCTCGGACTTCGGCGATGTGCCGCCGCCGCTGCTCCAGCCTGCGGTGAAGCTCGGGCTCGGACGCGTGCGGGAACTCCACCCTGTGAGCCTCTTCCTTGGCTTCCTTCTCTGCCTTGGCCTTGGCAGCGGCTTCGTCCTTGGCGGCCTTGGCGGCTTTGGCCTCCGGGCTGTTCGGATCAAGGATTGCAGCGTTGAAGTCCGAGCCTTCCTTGGCAATCCCCAGATCGTACTTGATCCCCCGGATGGTCTCCTCCGGCAACAGGGGCATAGCCTTCTTGAATTTGCGGAGACCGATCAGCGCACCGATGAGCCCAATGACCAGGAACGCGGCGCAGACAAGCAAGGCCGCGAGCCAGGCCGGCATGATGGTGGCGAGGCCCATGATGGCGGCCACAATGAGGCCAACTACCAGGAAAGCCAGGAAAAGGAGCGCGACGGCGAAAAACGCGGCCGCCACCCCCACCTGAATGCCCTTGCGCTTCAGCTCTACCTTGGCAAAGGCGATTTCGTCGTTGAGTTGGCGGGGTGCAAGGCGAAAGAGAAGTTTCAGCGTCCTGGGGAGTGCGGTGATACGCAGTCCCTGGCTGGTCCGCCCGGTGTGTCGTCCGCTCATCGGTTCCCGCCTTAATTGTTGCTGGTCTGCTGTTTGGTCGATCCGTCGTCAGTGATCTGCAGGAGCGTGCGACAGCACAGTCCCGCCCCCAAAGCTATCATTCAGCTTCAGGCAACCGTCCGTGCTGGCCTTACGGCGCGCCTGTAAGACCATGAGGAAGTGACCTGCCGGGCCTAGGATTGGTCTCCGTGACCACTCCCTTCAATCCGGGCGATTCACTGAGCCGCCGCCGGAAATTTCTGTACATCCTCCTCCTCGGCGCCCTCACCGCATTGGGACCCTTCACGATCGATCTGTACCTGCCAGCCTTTCCGGCGCTCGAAGCCAGCCTGGGTGTCTCAGAAGCACAGGTACAGCTGACCCTGGCCGGTACCACGGTGGGCTTTGCCTTGGGTCAGCTGGTGGTGGGCCCGCTCAGCGACAGGTTCGGCCGGCGGTTGCCGCTGATCCTTGCCACCGCACTGCACATTGCTTCTTCCGTGGGGGCGGCCCTGTCCACCGATATCGCCATGCTGGGTTTCTTCCGCGTGCTGATGGGTGTGGGCGCGGCCGGCGGTGGCGTGGTGGCCATGGCCATGGTGCGCGATTTGTACTCCGGCTACGCCATGGTGCGGATGTTCTCACGGATGGCTCTGGTGAACGGTCTCGCACCGATCCTGGCTCCCGTCATCGGATCGCAGCTGCTCCTGGTGATGCCGTGGCCCGGCATCTTCGTGTTCCTCGCCTGTTACGGCGCCCTGGTGATCATTGGCGCGCTTTTCCTGGTCCGGGAAACCCTGCCGCCGGAGATGCGCGGCCATTCCGGCCTGACTGCCGGCCAGCGCTACAAAGTCCTCTTTACGGACCGGATATTTGTTGGTCTGCTGGTGGTGGGCGGCATGAACTTCGCTGGCCTGTTCACATACCTGTCTGCTTCACCGTTCCTGTTCCAGGACATTTTCGGATTCTCACCGCAGGAGTATGGCCTGCTCTTCGGAATCAATTCGCTGGGCATCGTGGCCGGCGTCCAAATCAGTTCCCGGCTCATCAGGAGGGTCCCGCCGCAGTGGATCCTGGTCTATGCCACAGCCTGGATGTTCCTCATGGCCCTGCTGATCGTGATTTTCGACCAGGCCGGCCTGGGCCTCTGGGGCGTCCTCGTCCCGCTTTGGCTCTACATTATGGGCACAGGATTCATGTTCCCTTGTGTGCAGGTCCTGGCGCTGTCCAGCCACGGGGCGCAGGCCGGCACGGCCGCCTCCCTCCTGGGGGCCGCGACCTTCCTCATGGCGGGCCTGATCTCACCGGTAGTGGGGTGGCTGGGGATCACCAGCTCCACGCCCATGGGAGCCGTTCAGGCCGCATGCATCTTGGTGGCGATAGCCGCTCTCTGGCTGATCGTGCGGCCGCGCACCGTCCCGTCTATCCAGTGAGCGGGCAAATTCCGCGAGCCGGCAATGCCCATGAGCCCGTCCACGCGCCGAGCCCCGCCCACGCGCTGGGTCGCATCCACACATAGAGTCCAACCCACACACCGAGCCCCGCAGCCAGCCGAAAGGTGACCTGATGAAACGCAAACCGCACCGCAACCCCAGGGGACTGTTCCTCGGGGCGGTGCTGGGCGCCGTCGCCGGCTATTTTGCCGGCCGGATGTTCGGCAGTCCGGCCATCGGGATCATCCTCGGCGCGCTGGCAGGCTCGGCGTTGCTGTACCGGCTGAACCCCGGGCCCTGGAACCGCAAGTAGGTGAACCACCGGCACGCCCCTGGCCGTGAAAGCCGCCAGCGCGTGAACCGGCGCGTGCCCTGCCCGCGATTCCGGCCATGGTTCCGGCCCTCAGGGCGGCTGCCGGCAAAGGAGGCGCCGACCCTGCCGTGGCGCACCGTCGCGCGATAAAATAAATCCATGCCCAGCTGGCAGTACTCCTCGCCGCTCCCGGCCACCTGGCAACGTTGCGACTCCGGCATCCTGCCACTGTGGTGGGATCGGTTGTGCGCGCAGACGGGCCAGCAGTCGGCGGCCCTCTACGCTGCCGGCCTGTTCACGGAGGACCGGCGCCGGCCCATCGCCCAGTGGTTCAACCCCGCCTCCAGCGCGGCCCTCCTGGTAGCCCCTGAGACGTCCGCCGAGTGGCCGGTGCAGCGTTTCGGTATCTTCTACGCGCCGCCGGCCGCAGGCTTCGCCCGGGTGCACTCAGCACCGCATGAGTGGCACCCGCGCGAACCCCGCAAGTCCCCCACTGAGCAGGAAGCCTTCCTCGCAGCCATCGCCGAGGCCGAACGTTTCCTGCAGGTGGAAATGGACTTTGTCTAACGGGCAAATCCAGGGGGCAAATCCAGGGGGCAAGGTCCAGTCAACAAGAAATCCCCGCCCTCACCTGAGGACGGGGATTTCTTGTTGTTGGCTCCTCCTGCTGGACTTGAACCAGCAACCCTTCGATTAACAGTCGAATGCTCTGCCAATTGAGCTAAGGAGGAATGAAGCAGGTATGACCTTAGCAAAGGTCTCCCGGCAAAGGGAAATCGGTGCCACCAAAGGGCCGGGATACCCTCCCCGGGTAGAAAAAAATCCCCGCTCCGGAGACCCGGAACGGGGATTGTGCGCTCCTCCTGCTGGACTTGAACCAGCAACCCTTCGATTAACAGTCGAATGCTCTGCCAATTGAGCTAAGGAGGAATGAAGCGGGTACCAGCCTAGCAAAGACCCCGCGGGGAAGTGAAATCGGAAGCGAAATCGGGGCCCTTAAGCGTCCGAGCGCAGGGCCCTGCGTTCCATTTCCAGCATCATCAGTTCCCGGTTGAGCCGTTGGAAGTCCGCGGGATTGGCTGCCGGGTCCAGCCGCTGCAACTGGCCCATCTTGTCGGCCTTCACCCGGGTGATCTGGAGCTCGAACAGGCGCGCCAGGATGTCCTTGCAGTATTTCTGCACGGCTTCGGCGGTGCTGGCCGGCAGCGGCACCACGGCCAGTTCAGACACCAACGGACGCAGGGGTTCCGGGACTTCGTTCATCACCTGCTCCACCCAGCGCACAGGTTCGCCGATGAAACCCGGTCCCGAGGCCCGCATGGCGTCGTGAACGGCCTGGAATGCGGGCGTGACGAACCGCGCAGCCGAGAAACGCTCCCAGATGCCGCCGCCCAGGGATGCAGGCTCCTGCAGCGCCACCTCCAGCGCCTGCCGCTCCATGGACGCCACCGGGTCGCGGGGATCGGGGCGGTGATAAGAGGGAACAGCGCCCGACGCCGGTCCCGCAGCGACGCCGGGTCCGCCGGCTTGTGCAGGCCTCACGGGAGCCGGGCCCCCTGCCGGGCCAACGGCGGATCCCGTGCCGCCCTGCGGGCCGGCGCTGGCGCGCTTCATGGCTACCGCCACGGCCCTGCTAACCTCTTCCACCGGTATGCCGAGCCAGCCTGCCAGTTCACGGGCGTAGGCGGGCCTGATGCCGGCGTCGCGGATCTGTGCCACCACCGGAGCAGATTCCCGCAGCGCGGCCACACGGCCCTCAACGGTGTCCAGGTTGTGGCGCTTCAATGTTGCTTTGATGGCGAATTCAAACAGTGGGCGCCGGCTGTTGATCAGATCCCGGACGGCGGCGTCCCCCTTGGTCTGCCGCAGGTCGCAGGGATCGGCGCCGGTGGGGTCCACAGCCACATAGTTCTGCGCCACGAAGCGCTGGTCCTCCTCGAAGGCCCGCAACGCGGCCTTCTGGCCGGCGGCGTCGCCGTCGAAGGTAAAGATGACCTCTCCCCCGCTGCCGTCGTCGGACAGCAGCCGCCGGGCGATCTTGATGTGCTCGGTACCGAACGCAGTACCGCACGTGGCCACCGCCGTCGGGATTCCCGCGAGGTGGCAGGCCATGACATCCGTGTAGCCCTCCACCACCACGAGCTGCCTGTCCTTGGCGACGTGTTTTTTGGCGAGGTCAATCCCGTAGAGCACCTGGGACTTTTTGTAGAGCGTGGTTTCGGGGGTGTTGAGGTACTTGGGGCCCTGATCGTCCTCGTAGAGTTTCCGTGCGCCGAAGCCGATGGTGTCGCCGGCGATATCGCGGATGGGCCAGATCAGGCGGCCGCGGAATCGGTCGTAGATCCCCCGATTGCCTTCAGAAAACATCCCCGTCAATTTCAACTCAGCATCTGTGAAACCGCGCCCGCGCAGGTGCTTCAGCAGCGCGTCCCACCCCTGTGGCGCGTAGCCCACGCCGAATTGCTCTGAGACGGCCCGGTCAAAGCCGCGGTTGTACAGGAAGTTCCGGCCTTCGGCTGCGCCCGGCGTCAGCAGCTGGGCGCGGAAGAACTCATCGGCAATTTTGTGGGCATCCAGGAGCCGCTGGCGCCGGCCCACCTCTTCGCGGCTGGGGCCGGTCCCGCCGTCTTCGTAGCGCAGTTCGTAGCCGATTCGGGCGGCCAGCTTTTCCACAGCTTCATGGAAGGACGTGTGGTCCTGTTTCTGCACAAAGGCAATAACGTCGCCGTCTTCGCCGCAGCCGAAGCAGTGGTACCGGCCCACCTGCGGGCGGACGGTGAACGACGGCGAGCGCTCGTCGTGGAAAGGGCACAGGCCCTTATACGTGCCCAGGCCGGCACCCTTGAGTGTGACGTACCCGTCAACCACTTCCTTGATGTCCGTGCGCTGGCGTACTTCGTCAATATCTTCACGTTTGATCAGGCCAACCACAGTGCCATCCTAGTCCCGGGGTGCGACAGGGAAAGGCGCCCTATGGCCTCTGTCACCAAAGCGACGGCAGGCTACCCACGAGCCGTTCGTACATAGCCAGCGCCGACCCGTCCGTGAGCGACGCCACCTGGTCGATGACCACCCTCAGCCGTGCGCCGTCGTCGGCCGCGTCCCGCCAGTCCGCCGCGAACATCGGCTCCAGGTGGCGGTCACCCGCGGCGTTCAGGGCGATGACCAGGGCGTGCAGGACCTCGCGCTGGCGCTCGTAAATGGGCTGGCGGTGTTCGGTGGTCATCACAAAGGTGGTGGCCAGGCCTTTCATCACCGCGATCTCCATCACTGTTTCGTCCGGGACCATCAGCTCGGCGTTGTACCTGGTGAGGTTTTCCGGGCCGTAACGGGTACGGGTGGTCTCCAGGGCGCTCTGGCAGAACCGGCCGATCAGCTGGCTGGTCATGTTCTTCAGGGCGGCCATGGATTGGCGGCTGCCGTCGGCTTCACGGACCCAGACATCGGTGGCCTCGAGCCGGGCCAGGGCGGCGTCGATGGCGGCCGGATCATTGTGCGGGAGGTACCACTGCTTGGCGTAGCCCACCACCCGGGCTCGGTGGTCCGGGTTGTCCATCCAGCGCAGCTGGAAGTGCCCTGCCACAATCGCGTCCTCGACGTCGTGCACCGAGTAGGAAATGTCGTCGGCCAGGTCCATGACCTGGGCTTCAAGGCAGGACCGGCGCGCGGGGGCGCCTTCCCGGATCCAGTTGAAGATGGGGAGATCGTCCTCGTAGGCGCCGAACTTGCTGGTGCGCTGACCGTGGATCACGGGCGCGTCCAGTGCCGACCACGGGTATTTCGACGCCGCGTCAAGGCTGGCGCGGGTGAGGTTCAGTCCCGCCGGGCGGCCGTCGGCGGCCAGCACTTTGGGTTCGAGGCGCGTGAGCAGGCGGAGGGTCTGGGCGTTCCCTTCGAACCCGCCGATGGCGTGTGCCACCTCGTTGAGGGCAGACTCGCCGTTGTGCCCGAAGGGCGGGTGTCCCAGATCATGGCTGAGGCACGCGGTGTCCACAACGTCCGGATCGCAGCCCAGGGCGCGGCCAAGCTCCCGGCCCACCTGCGCCACTTCGAGGCTGTGGGTCAGGCGGGTGCGGACGAAGTCGTCCGTGTCCGGCGCCACTACCTGCGTCTTGGCACCGAGCCGGCGCAGGGCCGAGGAGTGCAAGACCCGTGCACGGTCGCGCTCAAAATCGGAGCGGTAGTTGTTCTTGGGCGGCTCCTCCACCCAGCGGGCCGAGTCCCGTGCCTCGTAGCCGGGCAGCACCGGTGCCGTGGTACGGGTTTCAGCCACCGGAGACATCCAGCTCCGCGGCTGAGATGTCCTTGGACTGGGCCTCGTTCAGGGCGCGGGATTCCAGCCAGTCCTTGGGCAGCGCCGGCCTCTTGGCCGATCCCGCCCGGCCGCGCGGTCCTTCGGCATCCACACCGGGGTAGGGCGAATCCAGGTCCAGCTGGTCCAGGGTCTCGCGCAAGATCTCCAGGCTGGTCACGAGCGCCAGCTTAGTCCGCAGTTCGCCGCCCACCACGTAGCCCTTGAAGTACCAGGCGATGTGCTTGCGGATCTCACGCAGGGCCTTGTCTTCATCGCCGAAGGTTTCGACCATTAGTTCGGCGTGCCGGTAAACGCTGTCGGCCACCTTCCGGGCGTCCGGCTTATGGCGGACATCGCTTCCCTCGAAAGCAGCCATCAGGTCGCCGAACAGCCACGGGCGCCCCTGGCAGCCACGGCCCACCACCACGCCGTCCACCCCGGTTTCGCGGACCATGCGGACAGCGTCCTCGGCAGACCAGATGTCGCCGTTGCCCAGGACGGGGACATCCGGGAGGGCTTCGCGGAGCCGTGCGATGGCCGTCCAGTCGGCCTGGCCCGAGTAGAACTGCGCGGCTGTCCTGCCGTGGAGTGCGACGGCGGCAACACCGGAATCACGGGCGATCCGGCCAGCGTCGAGGTACGTAAGGTGGTCCTCGTCAATGCCTTTGCGCATCTTGATGGTGAGCGGGATGTTGCCCTTGGTGGCCTCTTTGACCGCCGTCTGGACAATGGAGGTGAACAGGTCGATCTTCCACGGCAGGGCCGAGCCGCCGCCGCGCCGCGTCACCTTGGGGACGGGGCAGCCGAAGTTCAGGTCGATGTGGTCCGCGCGGTCCTCGTCCACGAGCATCCGCACGGCGGCGCCCACCGTCACGGGATCCACGCCGTACAGCTGGACGGACCGTACTTTTTCGTCGTCGTCGTGCGAGATGATGCGCAGCGATTCGGGCGTGCGCTCAACGAGGGCACGCGAGGTGACCATCTCCGCCACATAGAGGCCGCCGCCGTATTCACGGCACAAGCGACGAAAGGCGGAGTTGGTGATGCCCGCCATGGGAGCCAGGATCACGGGGGTGTCCACCGTGATGTTGCCCAGCTTCAGGGGCGGGAGTTCCAGCTTGGGGGCAGGAGGCGTTGCGGTAACAGTCACCTGTCCATTGTCGCAAAGGCGGGCAAATCGGCGGGATTACCTTCCGCTCGGGTCAGCCGCGGTCCGCGCGGCGGCCTCGCCGGGTTTCGGGCGCCCCCAGGTTTGCCCCGCTCTCCGCCTCCACTGGCACCCCGTCATCCAGCGCTGTACCACGCGACCGGCCGCTGACAACTGCCGCTGCAAGCGCACCGGTATCGCCGACGTCGTCCGGGTTGATTTCCTGAACCGCTGCGCTGCTGGCCGGCACCGGCTGGCCCGCTGTCCGGATGCTGGTGGCCTTGACCACCAGCACGCCGATCAGGGTGGTCACCGGAATGGCCAGCACCAGCCCAATGGAACCGACAAGCGTCCGGATGACTTCCTCGGACAGCTCGGCGCTGGTGAGGGTGTCCCCCAGCGGACGGTTGTAGAGCATCACAATAATCAGGATGGGCAGGGCTGCGCCCGCGTAGGCAAAGGCGATGGTGTACACGGTAGAGGCGATGTGGTCGCGGCCGATCCGCATGGCGGAGGTGAACAGCTTGCGGGCGCTGGTGCCGGGTGCCAGCTCGTACAGTTCCCAGACAGCGGAGGACTGTGTGATGGTGACGTCATTCAGCACACCCAGCCCCGAGATGATCAGGCCGCACAGGATCACCCCAGAAATGGAGATGTTGGCCGAGGTATTGATCAAGGTGGTGGCGTCGTGGCTGCCCACTCCGGCGAGGTTGGCGGCGTCCGTGGCCCAGGCAGCCAGCAACGCCGTAATGCCCAGCCCAAACATGGTGCCCAGCAGCGCCGTCGAGGTCCGGGCCGAGAATCCATGGGCAAAATACAGCACCCCGATCATAATCACCGTGGATCCCACCAGCGCCAGCAATAGCGGAGGCTTCCCCTCCACCAGTCCCGGCAGCATAAACCCGGCAAGGACAAAGTAGGCGCCCACCAGGCCAAGGAGTGCGCGGAGTCCCCGCCACCGTGCCACGACAATCACCACCAAGGCGTACAGGAGCGCCAGCACCACGATGGGCAGGGTCCGGACGAAGTCAACAAAAATGTAGGCTGGCGAGCCCTGCGACGCCGCCGCCCCCTGGGCCTTGGAGAGGTTCAGGTACCTGATTTGGTCCCCCGGCCGCACCCCGTGTGATTTTGCGACATCGGGGTTGATCACCACTTTGACGGGGCTGCCGCCCTGGTCGGGTTGCGTGAAGGCAAACATGCAGTCCGAACCCTGCGGGGCTGGCTGGCCGGTGCCATCGGCGGACGGGCCGCCAGCAACTGAGCCTTGCATGCAGCTTTCTTCGACCACACTTTGGATCTTGCCGGTGTCAAAGGTGACACCGGGCGCGGCCGAGTAGGGGCTGGCGAGCGAGATCCCCTCTTTGGACCCGGACGGCCACAGCATGGCCATTCCTGCCAGGGTCAGCAGCGTCAGCGGAACCAGCACCGCGGCAAGGATGCGGTTCGCCTTCCGGCGCGCAGCAATCGCTTCTGCTGTCGGCTCCGAATGATCTATGGAAGCGTGGGAGTGACCGGATCCCATCAGCAGCTAATCCTCATACCTTGAACTCTACGTCCGGCACCTTAAGGTTGATAAATGGCAGGAAGCGGGAAGGAACCAGTCATGACGGACCGCAAAACCCAGGAGTACCGGAGTACCCCCGGCAACGCCGCCGAAAAGGCGCGGGGCAGCAGGCAGCAGGCGGCCCTCACCGTCCTGCCGGCCGCCGGCGCCACGAAGGGCGTGGCCCTGGTGCTGCACGGCGGCAGGGCGCACAGCTACGAACCCGTGGCTGCCCTGCAATTGAGCCCGCTGCGGATGGTCACCTTTGCCCGCCACCTGCACCAGGCGGGCAGGTGTCACGGGCTGGCAGTCTGGTCACTGCGGAACAGCGTGCGCGGCTGGAATGGGAAGGACATGTCCGCGCTCCACGATGCCCGCTGGGCCCTCCAGCACATCACCGCACAGCACCCCGGTGTTCCTGTCTTCCTGGTAGGCCATTCCATGGGTGGCCTCACCGCCGTCTGCGCGGCCGACGCTTCGAATGTGGAAGCTGTGGTTGCCCTGGCGCCATGGCTCGGGCCGGAGACCCCGGCCGAACGGGTTGCCGGACGCAAGGTCCTCATTGTCCATGGCACCGATGACCGAATGACAAGCCCCACCCAATCGCGGCAGTTTGCCCGCCGTGCCGCTGACGCAGCGGCCTCCATGCAGTACGTTTCGATCAGCGGTGCCGGGCATTTCATGGTCCGGCGGGTCCGCCTGTGGCACTCTTTGGCCACAGGCTTTGTGATGAAGGCCTTCGCCGAGCGCATCGGCTTTGATTCCCCGGCGTCCCACACCCTGGACGAACTGTTGCCGGCATCCGCCACGCAGGTGAACCTGTGAGCCCATTTCCCTCGCCGGAGTTCGCTGTTTCGCTGCCGTGGACGGCGTTGGCTGTAGTTGTGGTCCTGGCGGTAACTTTTGCCGTGGCCGTCAGGCAGGGCAGGCACTCGGTCATGGACGTCGCCTGGGGGCCCGGGTTCGTCGCCGTGGCGGCGGTTTGCTGGTTCCTTTCCGCCGGATCGGGCGACGACACGCGGCGCCTGCTGCTGGTCCTCCTGACTGCGGTCTGGGGGCTGCGGCTCGGAATCCACATCGGCTGGCGGGCGCGGGACGGGCACGAAGACCCGCGCTACAAAAACCTCCTGTCATCGGCGCCTGGATCCAGAAACACCTACGCGCTCCGCCGCGTCTACCTGCCGCAGGGCGCCTCGATGTTCTTTGTGTCCCTGACGGTCCAGGTGGGAATGTTCGCCACCGGCGCCGTGGGATGGGTGGCAGTCCTTGGAGTCCTGCTCTGGGTCCTGGGTTTCGTGTTTGAGACCGTGGGCGACTGGCAGCTGGCGCAGTTCAAGAAGGACCCCTCGCGCCGCGGCACGGTGCTCAATACCGGTTTGTGGCGGTACACCAGGCACCCCAACTACTTCGGCGACGCCGCCGTGTGGACGGGTCTGTTCCTGATTGCCGCAGACTCCTGGCCGGGTGTACTCACCATCCTTTCACCGGCCCTCATGATCTGGACCCTCGCGGCCAAGACCGGCAAACCCCTCGCCGAGAAGGCCATGTCCAGCCGGCCCGGCTATCAGGAGTACCTGGAGTCGACGTCGGGGTTCCTGCCGTGGCCACCACGCCGGCGCACCAACGGCGGAGCCGGGCAGCGGCGAGCAGGCGGCGGATAACCGGCCCGCCGCCTGGCTAGACTCCCACTGGCATTGATCAACTCAATGGAGAGGTATTCCTGTGGCACGCAGTCCTGAAAAACGGCGGCCTCGAAGATTCCCGGGCGCCTAGTAGTACTTAGTTAGGTCGGCGTGGCGGCTTTTAATCCCTGACCGATCCTGTTAATTTTCGAGGCATGAAACCGGATGAGCTTGCCGAGACC